>JANOOV010000351.1:0-21424 GCA_031421535.1 Gammaproteobacteria bacterium | reverse complement strand
GCACCGACGCCGCAGCAGGCTGAAGCCGCGCTGCGCGCTGCGCATGCATGTTTGAATATTGTCACCGCGCCGGTGTGGCACGGTGTAGATACACGCGAGGCAGCAACATGAAAGTCGTCCTGATCAATCCTTACGAACTTGGCCGCCAGCCGTTTGGTCTGGCCGAACCGGCGGCATGGCTGAAACGCGTCGGCTGCGAGGTGCAGTGTCTCGACCTTTCGCTGCAAATGCTCGAACCCGAAGTATTGGCCGGTGCCGATCTGGTGGCGATCTACGTTGCGATGCACACCGCCACGCGTATCGCGGTCGCTGCGCTGCCGCGCATCAAGCAACTCGCGCCGCAGGCGCACCTGTGCGTGTACGGGTTGTATGCGCCGATGAACGAGGGGATGTTACGTACTCTTGGTGTCGAGACCGTGCTCGGCGGCGAGGTGGAACCGGCGTTGGTGTCGCTGGTGCAGCGCCTGAAGAACGGTGAAAAATATGTCCAAACCGAACCCGTCGTGAGTCTGGCGAAAATTGATTTCGTCATGCCCGACCGCACCGGCCTGCCTGCCCTTTCGCGCTACGCGCACCTGCTGGTCGGAGAAAGCGAGACCCGCGTGGTCGGCTTCGCCGAAGGTTCGCGCGGCTGTAAACATCTGTGCCGCCACTGCCCGGTGGTACCGGTTTATCAGGGAAAATTCCGCATTCTGCCGGTGGAGGTGGTGATGCAGGATATCCGTCAACAAGTGGCGCTCGGCGCGCAGCACATTTCGTTTGGCGATCCAGATTTTTTTAATGGACCGACGCACGCGCAGAAACTGATGCGTGCCCTGCACGCTGAATTTCCGCACGTGACGTATGACGCTACCATCAAGATTCAGCATCTGCTGGCACACGCCGACCTGCTGCCGCTGCTGAAACAAACCGGCTGCCTGTTCATCACCGCCGCCGTCGAGGCGGTGGATGATCAGATACTGGAATATCTCGACAAGAACCACACCAATGCCGATTTCGGCCACGCGGTGCAGTTGGTGCGCGCCGCCGGAATCGCACTTGCGCCGACATTCGTGCCGTTCTCGCCGTGGACCACATTGGAAGGCTACATCGCGTTGCTGGCGCGCCTGGTCGAACTTTCGTTGATCGACAGCGTGCCGCCGATTCAGCTCGCGATCCGCCTGCTGGTGCCACAGGGGTCGGAGCTACTCAAATTGCCGGGATTCATGCAGCATCTGGATGCCTTCGATCCAACGCTGCTGGGTTATCCGTGGCGCCACGCCGATGCGCGCGTCGATGCCTTGCACAAGGAAATTCAAGCCTGGGTGATGACAGCGGAGAGCGAAAACCGGTCACGTCGCGACATTTTTTCGCAGCTCTGGAATCTGGCCCACGCCGCCGCCGGTTTACGCGTGCCGCTATTGCCGCAGGGCGATACGCAAGCACTGGGGCCGCGCTTGTCTGAACCGTGGTATTGCTGCGCTGAGCCCACCGATCAGCAGTTGCAGAGTTTTTAGGGATTCAAGCTGATAACTTTGGAAACAGATGCGCATATTTTGCGATCCACTCCAGCGCGGCCTCTTCGCCGCTCAAATGCCGACCTTCGGTTTTGAGGATTTCACGTTTGTAGTGCTCGATGTGGCACACCTGCTCAACCATGCGGGTGCTGAAAACCTCCTCGTGATCGATCAGTTTCACACCGATGTCGTAACCCATACCACTGCGCCTGCACCACGCGACCTGACCGCGTGCCTCGAAACCCGGATTAACAAAGGGCACACGAATGGTAACAGCGACGCCCAACGACATGGAGGTTGCCGACTGGAACGACAAGCCACCGAGACTCACGTTATTCAGTAACTGACGTTGCTCATGCGGCGCTTCACCCACATCGCATTCGATGGGAATATCTGACGGATGGCGAATGTATTTACGCATACTCAACCCCTGTTCCAACAACGAACCCGCCGCAAACTAATTCTATTTTTCAAACCGGCACGTATTGTCCCGCCTGTTAACTGTAATGTAGCTCTGGAAAATTGCCAGTCGAAAAACAGTAACAATTGTTCACACAACAGGCTTTGTAAATTGTTTTTCAGCCGACTATATTTTTACACAGCCGTAAGGCTGACTGCGCGGTATGACCCTTCCAACGGCCCCCCAGCTGAAAGTTGTACCGCGCAGTCGCTGTCGACCCAATTGAGCCCGCTTTCGAGCGGGCTTTTTTTATCTCCAAGGATAGAGTACATGCCGCGAGAGCACAGGATGTGCGAAGCGGCGAATCTGGTTTTATCCTTGCAGCGGTGCAGTGTTGTTGCGCTGAAGCATGTAGACATGCTCATCCAGGCGCGTTAATCCGCGCGCTTTGAAGCGCGGATTATCGTCAAGTGCGTTGTGAACTCGCAGGCTTTGTATCGCAAACATATCGCCGTACAGGGCGTGAACTTCGGCATCGTCAACCGCAAAGGGCGGCCCCTGCATCTGCTGTGCGGGATAGTCCATCACCACCAGCAAGATGCGCGCGCCCGGTGCCAGCAACCGCGCCATGTGCTGCGCGTAACGTTTACGCAACGGTGGCGGCAACGCCACCAGCGACGCGCGGTCGTAAACCGCATGCGCGTGCAAAAGATGTTGTGGGTTAAGCGCAAAATAATCTCCGCAATATATTTTGTAACCTTGCGACTCGAACAAAATCAGGCCATCAACTTCGCAACGGATCGGGACGAGCTGATGCTCGACAAAAAAATTCTCCACCGCGATCAAACTGAATTCCACGCCCACTACGCGATGACCGCGCGCGCGCAACCACACCATGTCATGGCTCTTGCCGCACAAAGGGACAAATACCGGAATCCGCCTGTCCACGATCTGCTCACCCCAAAATTGTTCGAGGTAAGGATTGACCCGGTCCTGATGAAAACCGGTTTCATTACGCTGCCAACGCTCAATCCAAAATTCAGATTCCATGAGGTTCCTCCTATGAAAAGTTTGGTGGCCGAACCACAACAGGAAAATTCACTTCACGATTCGTAGGTCCGGTTCTAAACTACGCCAGCCTCTGAAGATTTCCCGCGCGTGTCACTGCGGCTTTACGAAAACCTCGCATCGTGTGCGTCTCGCCGGTTACCAAAAATTACTGACTAACGTGCCCGCAAAATTCACCATAGTAGGTCTGACCAACGACGGAAAGAAATTTCGCCCCAGCGACTGGGCGGAACGCCTCACTGCATCAGTGGCGACGTTTGGCCGCGGACGACGGATGTTGCTCCACCCCGGCGTACGCATGGTAACAATCGATGGCGTCAGCTGCGTGATGGTGGATTCTGATCTTGAACAACAAGACCCGACACTGTTTGGCTTCCTGATGGATTTTGCCAAAGGCAACCAGCTGCGCATCCTGTCCGACGACATCTCCCCAGCCAGTAAAGATGCGGGGTGAGCAGCGCGGAAAGCAGATAGAATACCGCTCCACTTGCGCATTACTGACCCCATGAAAACATCGACTTCTGCACCGAAAACCAGCACGTCGTCGCGCAACAAAACGCGCGCCGTACCCAAAGTTGGGTTCGTCAGCCTGGGCTGTCCCAAAGCGCTGGTGGATTCCGAGCACATCATTACCCAGTTGCGCGCCGAAGGGTATGAGATCAGCCCGAGCACCACCGACGCCGATCTGGTGGTCATCAACACCTGCGGCTTTATCGATGCGGCGGTGGAAGAATCATTGGAAACCATCGGCGCAGCGCTGGCCGAAAACGGCAAAGTGATCGTGACCGGTTGCCTGGGCGCCAAAGATAACGTGGTGCTTGACCATTATCCGCAAGTGCTAGCGGTAACCGGGCCGCATGCGCTGCAGGAAGTCATGGCGGCGGTGCATACGCATCTGCCGCCGCGTCATGATCCGTTCATCAGCCTGATCCCGCCGCAGGGAATAAAACTCACACCCAGGCACTATGCCTACCTGAAAATTTCCGAAGGCTGTAATCACCGCTGCACTTTTTGCATTATTCCCTCGCTGCGCGGCGATCTGGTCAGCCGTCCGGTCGGCGACGTGCTGCGCGAGGCGGAAAATTTAGTCAAAGCGGGCACCAAAGAACTACTGGTCATCTCGCAAGACACCAGTGCCTACGGCGTGGACGTTAAATACCGCACCGGCTTTTGGGGCGGGCGCCCGGTGAGAGCGCACATCACCGATCTGGCGCGCGAGTTAGGCACGCTTGGCGTGTGGGTGCGCTTGCATTACGTCTACCCCTATCCGCATGTTGACGACATTATTCCGCTGATGGCCGACGGCAAAATCCTTCCGTATCTGGATGTGCCGTTTCAACACGCCAGCCCGCGCATCCTCAAAGCGATGAAGCGCCCGGCGAGTTCTGCGAACACCTTGCAACGCATACGCCGCTGGCGCGAGATCTGCCCCGAGCTGGTGATCCGCAGCACCTTTATCGTCGGCTTTCCGGGCGAAACCGATGCGGACTTTGAAACGCTGCTCGAATTTCTGCACGAAGCGCAAATCGATCATGCCGGGTGTTTTGCCTACTCGGCGGTGGACGGAGCAACCGCCAATGCGCTGAGCAATCCGGTACCCGAAGAAATCAAGCACGACCGCCTGGAGCAGTTCATGGCAACGCAAGCGGAAATCAGCGCCGCACGTCTGGCCAGACTCATTGGCACCCGCATGACGGTGGTGGTCGATGCTCTCGACGACGACGGACAAGCCATCGCGCGCAGCAAAGGCCAGGCGCCGGAAATCGACGGGGTGGTGTATGTTCAGCCTGCACCGTCGGCGAAAATCCCCTCCCCGCGTAAAGCCACGATACCGCACAAAGCCAGCGCGGCGCGGATGACCAGCACTGTGGGAATCATCCCATCGCCGCGCAGAGCCAGCACGGTGGGAATCATCGGTGAGCAGATGGAGGTGGAGATTGTTCACGCCGATGAACACGATCTAATCGCCCACCCGGTGCACAGCACTACGTAGTTTCGCAATCAGGTGTCGGTGCCGCCGGGTTATACGCTTTCCTGCATACAAAAATCAGAAAAAACGCTGAATCGGGCAGTTCCGAGAACCCAATCACAAACCAAGTCACCGTTGGGTCACGGAAGGCACAAGATCGCAATGCAATGATCGTTATCCGGCCTTGGCCTGACAACGCGCACTACCCACGGGGGCAGCAATGAATGCACAGGTACATGCGGTGGCTCCGCAACCAGCGAACATTCACGCGGACACTTCTCCCCCCACAGCAACCCCTAAGGCACGGGCGATAGAATTTCTTGAACAACGCCTGAACTACTTCCAGAACAACGCAGATGATTTTTTGTTTGAACTGGCGGGCAAAACGCACGACGAAGATCTTAATTACCTGTACCTGGATATCATCAGCCGGTTACGCAACAAGCGCGACGCGCTGAAAAAAGTATTTTTCGCCAATTTTGAAAAGTTTTATCAAGACGCGATGTTGCCCCAATCCGCAATGGGTATCGCGTTCACAGCCGACAGCGCGGCAATCGACAAATTGTTGCTCTGTGGCAATGATGATCTTGAAGCCATGATTGCAATCAAAAACATCGCTGAAAAATCCCAGCGTCAATACGCAGACAAATTATCCGCGCTGCACGCGGCGATACCCCCTCACCAACATCAAGGTCTTGCCGCAGTATCGCCCGTACTGCTGTGTATTGCCTGGAAGCAAGCGGTCGATACACTCAAACTGCCAGTGAAGGCAAAATTCGTCGTTTACAAATTGTTTGCCAAATTTGTGCTCGACGATCTGACAACGTTGTACCACGGCTTGCTTGTTGAGATGGGGGGCCAGAGCTCGGCGGAAGCGTCAGGCGTAGTTACCACCGCGAAGAATCACCCCGCTGAAAGCTCCGCACCGCCCACAACGAAGATCGTCCACACAACCGACGCGCCCATTGAGAACAAACTGCATGGCCGCAAACTGCCCGAAGCAGTACACCAGTTTCTTTTCACGGTGTGGTCTGAGGTATTGGTGCAGGTTAAAACCCAGAAAGGAACCGATAGCCCGGCATGGGCGGGGGCGATGCAGGTCATTGATGACCTCGCAGCGGTCACGCAACATAAACAAACACCGCAAAATTCCGCACGTCTGTTGGAAATTATCCCGCGACTGCTATGCAATCTGCAGAACGGATTAAGTCTGATCAGTTACGAGAAACAAAAAAAAGAACAGCTTTTTAATCAATTACTGATGCTGCATGCACACGCAATTCAAAACCGCACGGCGCGCACCGCGTAACAACTACATCAGTACTTAGACCTCATTGCAATGGCACACGCTGCAATGACCCCGGCGGCATTTGCAGGTAATACCCCTGCTGCTCCAGACGCTGCATCACCTGCATGACGTCCACCTGCGCCAGCTTGCGCTGTGGGTGCAATTCCAACGACATCACCAACGTAAGCGGCCCCAGTAATTCGAGCAGCGCTTGCGGTACGCGCGCAAAATCATTTGCTCGCTCCACGTACAGGTAATTGTCGGTTTTTCTGGCGCTACGGTAAATCACGCACGGCACACGCGCAGCGTTCACACGGCTCCTGCCATTTTTTTTACCCATTGATCAAGCTGTAACCGGAGCGTCGCGACTTCAGTGTGCAGCGCCGCAATCTCCTGTTCCAATGCGGCAAGGCGATCACCACCGGCTTCGGGCGGTAGCACATCAGCACGATATGCAGGCGCAAGTGGCTCAGGCGGAAGTTCAGTAAACAACTGAGCATAGCGAACATCACGCCGTCCCGGCTGGCGTGGCAATTCGGTCACGAACGGGCCATCCTCACGGGTATGTAATTTCTGCAACGTCCCTTCGACTTGCGCAACGTCGTCGAACCCGGTCAGCCGCTCGGTGTGGGTACGCAACTCACCGACGGTTTGCGGCCCGCGCACCAGCAGCTCGCACAACACCGCTAATTGCTGCGCTGAAAAATCCATGGCGTTGGTAATCGGGTTGCTGAGGCGGTGGGCAAATTTTGAAACGCGGCTGCCGGATGAGTTTTTGGGCACAACGAGACGTTTTTTTATCAAGGCATCGAGCGTGTCCTGCACTGCCGACTCGTCGAGATCCATCACCGGATTGCGGTTCGACTTCTGGTTGCACGCATTGGTCAACGCGTTCAACGACAACGGGTAGTAATCGGGCGTGCTCATTTCCTTTTCTATCAGGCAACCGAGTACGCGCGCTTCAGTCTGGGTCAATGCAATTTTCAACGAATTTTTTTCCACCCCGATGAACGCGCGTCAATGGTGTGGGTCGATAATTCATCCCAGGCTTTGCGCACCATTTCCGGTATTTCCTTGTTGTCGGCTAATTCCGCGAGTTCCTCGCTTAATGTCGAGACATGCGACACACCTTCCGGTATGCCTTTTGGAAACTGGCTGACCGACGAAAACACTACTTTGCCGATCAACGGGGCATCTTTCACGAAAGAGCGGATTATTTGCATCCGCCACGCATTCTGGTGCAACGGGTTGTCAAACTTATACCCGCGCTGTCGCACCATCTGGGTCCACTGGTCGATATTCGGTCCACCGAAAATGAACCCGTTGTAGTCCTGCAAATCAAGCACCACAATTCCGGTTGACGTCAACAGCAGGTAGTCAATAAAGACATAACCTTCCATGCCGTCAGGAAGCGCCATGTTTTTCACGGCGGTAATGTTGAGGTTCTTGACAATTTTTGCGACACGCCGCTGCTCGGCATCGCGCCGATAGCGTCGCAACAGGACCGGCACCACAAACGTTGCCGCGACTGCGATAATCACCGCTACGGCAATCACCAACCAATCTTGTTCAATCACAGTTATGAGTTCTTGCATACGAAGTTATTTAGACCTGAATCACACGCTGCCACGCGTGACGTGTTTCATGATTGCGGCTTTCACCGCAGCTAAAGTCGCATCCACGGTCGTAACCGCCGCCGTGCCCTGCTTGATTGCCGTGTCCGGATCTTTCAAGCCATGACCCGTGAGCGTGCACACGACTTTGCTGCCGTCGCGAATCTTGCCGCTGCCAATATCACGCAACGCACCGGCCACTGAGATCGCAGACGCAGGCTCACAAAAAATACCTTCTTTACTCGACAGCAACCGTTGTGCGGCCAGGATTTCCTCGTCGGTACATTCATCAAACCAGCCCGCCGATTCACGCTGCACGGTCCAGGCTTTGTCCCACGACTGCGGATGGCCGATGCGGATTGCGGTGGCGACGGTCTCGGGATTATCAACCATTTTACCGCGCAAAAACGGCGCCGCGCCGCTGGCCTGATACCCCACCATTACGGGTCGGTTGTTGACGATACCGTGATCGTGATATTCACAATATCCCATCCAGTGCGCCGTGATGTTGCCCGCGTTGCCCACCGGAATGCAGTGATAGTCCGGTGCCGCGCCCAACTCTTCGACGATTTCAAACGCGGCCGTCTTCTGGCCTTGCAGCCGATACGGATTGATGGAATTCACAATCGTCACCGGTGCTTCAAGGCCGACTTGTTTCACCAGTTCCATGCCTGCGTCAAAGTTACCCTTGATCTGAATCACTACTGCGCCATGAATCATCGCCTGCGCCAGCTTACCCATCGCAATCTTGCCGTCGGGAATCAACACAAACGCAGTAATACCCGCACGCGCCGCATACGCTGCCGCCGACGCGGAGGTGTTACCGGTCGATGCGCAAATAATCGCCTTGCTGCCTTCTTCAACCGCCTTGGTCACGGCCATCGTCATGCCGCGATCCTTGAATGAGCCGGTTGGGTTCAAGCCTTCGAACTTGATGTAAATATCGACCCCTTTCTTCAAATCACGCGGAATGTTGTTCAGGCGAATCAACGGCGTATTGCCTTCGCCCAAACTGATGATGCGTGTGTCGTCGTGGATCGGCAGCCGGTCGCGATATTTTTCGATCAGGCCGGTATAGCGGGGACGAAACGTCATAACAAACTCCAAATTTTAATTCGCGTTCAGCTGTTCCATGCGAATGCGCATGATGTCGCCGGTAATTGTCGGCAAATCCTGGATGCGCTTGATCGCCTGATTCATATTCTTTTCGAAAACGCGATGCGTGAGCAATATCACCGTGGCGATGCCGTCGGTCGTGCCCTTTTGAATAATAGCCTCGATGCTGATGTTCAAATCGCTCAAAATGCGCGTCACATCCGCCAGTACGCCCGGCCGGTCGTGCGCGCGCAGGCGCAGATAATACGCGGTTTCCACCTGTTCCATCTTCAAAATCGGCAAGTCGGACAAAGCATCCGGCTGAAACGCCAGATGCGGTACACGATGGTCGGGATCGGCGGTCAACATGCGCACCACGTCCACCAGATCCGCAACCACCGCCGACGCGGTGGGCTCGGCACCGGCGCCCGGTCCATAGTATAAGGTCGGGCCCGCCGCATCACCCTTTACCAAAACAGCGTTCATCACGCCGTCCACATTTGCAATCAGGCGGCGATATGGCACCAGCGTCGGATGCACGCGCAGTTCCACACCTTGTGCAACACGGCGGGCGATGCCGAGCATCTTGATACGATAGCCCAATTGCTCGGCGTAACTCACGTCTTCACTGGTCAGTTTGGAAATGCCTTCGGTGTACACCTTGGTAAATTGCAGCGGAATGCCGAACGCAATCGCCGCGAGAATGGTGAGCTTGTGCGCGGCGTCGATGCCTTCCACGTCAAAAGTTGGATCGGCTTCAGCGTAACCCAGCTGCTGCGCTTCTTTGAGCACATCGGCAAAGTCGCGGCCTCGATCCCGCATCTCGGTGAGAATAAAATTGGTGGTGCCGTTGATGATGCCCGCCAGCCACTCGATGCGATTGCCCGCCAGACCTTCGCGGATCGCTTTGATAATCGGGATGCCGCCCGCCACCGCCGCCTCGAACGCAACCATCACGCCCTGGCTTTGCGCCTGGGCGAAAATTTCATTACCGTGTTTGGCGATCAAGGCTTTATTCGCCGTGACCACGTGTTTGCCATTGGCGATGGCTTGGGTCACCAGCTCGCGCGCCACCCCGTCGCCGCCGATCAACTCGACGACGATATCAATCTCGGGATTGTTCACCACCTCGAATGGATCAGTGGTGAGTTTAATGCCTTGTAGATCGGCGATGCGTTGCTTGCCCAGATCGCGCGCCGCCGCGTGCACTACTTCAATACCGCGCCCCGCGCGCCGGGAAATCTCCTGCGCATTACGCTTCAACACGCGCACCGTGCCGCCGCCGACGGTGCCGATTCCCAACAAACCTACTTTAACCGGTCGCACTATTTAGCCCCCTTCTTCGCTGCCTTTTCGTCCTTGCGGAACATCTCGCGGATGCCGCGAATCGCCTGGCGGGTACGATGTTCGTTTTCAATCAGCGCAAAACGCACATGATCGTCACCGTATTGTCCAAACCCGACCCCGGGTGACACCGCGACCTTGGCTTCATCAAGCAGCCGTTTGGAAAATTCCAGCGAACCCAAGGCGCGATAACGCTCCGGAATCAGCGCCCACACAAACATGGTCGCCTTGGGTTTTTCGACTTTCCAGCCGATTGAATTCAACCCTTTACACAACACGTCGCGGCGCTTGCGGTACATCTCGCAAATCTCTTTCACGCATTCCTGCGGACCTTCCAACGCGGCAATCGCCGCCACCTGCACCGGCGTGAACATGCCGTAATCCAGATAGGATTTAATGCGGCCTAAGGCTCCTACCAACGTGGCGTTACCCACCATGAAGCCGATACGCCAGCCGGGCATGTTGTAACTTTTCGACAGCGTGTAGAACTCGACGGCGACTTCTTTGGCACCGGGAATCTGCAAAATCGACGGCGCGACATAGCCGTCGAACACGATGTCGGTGTAGGCGATGTCGTGGACCACCCAAATCTGGTGCTCGCGCGCGATGGCAACCACCTTCTCAAAAAAATCCAGGTCCACGCATTGCGTGGTCGGGTTGCCGGGAAAATTCAGCACCAGAAACTTCGGCTTGGGCCAGCACTCGCGGATCGCCCGCTGCAACTCCTCGAAAAAGTCTACTCCAGGCACCAGTGGCACATGGCGAATATCGGCCCCGGCAATCACGAATCCGTACGGATGAATCGGGTACGCGGGATTCGGTACCAGCACCACATCGCCCGCACCCACGGTGGCCAAAGCCAGATGCGCCAACCCCTCCTTGGAACCGATGGTAACGATGGCCTCGCTGTCCATGTCCAGATCGACATTGAAACGCTGTTTGTACCAATTACAAATCGCGCGGCGCAGACGCGGCACACCTTTTGAAACCGAATACCGATGTGTGTCGGGACGCTGTGCGGCTTCCACCAATTTGTCGACGATATGTTGCGGTGTCGGCTGATCGGGATTACCCATGCCGAAATCGATGATGTCTTCGCCGCGCGCCCGCGCCTTCTTCTTCAGCTCGGTAACGATGGCAAACACATACGGCGGCAGCCGTTTAATACGCGGAAAGTCGGTGATCAAGCGTGAAATCCTAAATGACTTATACCAGCGCTGAAAACCGAGTAACTTACTGGCAGGCACCCACACTGTCAATGCGCGGATCACTACAAGAAAGCATTTGACGTCGCGCGACGCGCTGGGCAAAGTTGCTGCGTATGAAATTCAATCAGGATTCCGGCCCGGCCGGTTACATCATTCGCGCCTGTGCCTCTGACCGCATCACTGTCGCCTACCCTCCGGTGCGCGCTGCCGATAATGTGGTGGCGTTAGCGCCGAACGGCACGGAGCGACCGCTATTGCTTGAGGAACATCTGACCGCGAGCTTCGTGATTGCACCACAACACTTGGTGCGCAACTGGCCGCCGCAGCGCTTTGAAGAACTGAATGAAGCGCACCTGCGCTTCATCGCAACACTTGACCCCGAGGTGGTGCTGCTTGGCGTCGGCCCGAAAATCCGCTTTCCCAATCCCGCTTGGCTCAAGACATTCCATCAACATGGGGTCGGCGTGGAAATTATGGACAATGGTGCCGCTTGTCGGACCTATAACATCCTGATGACGGAAGGCCGGAACGTAGTGGCGGGGTTTATTGTGGGGTGAGCTGCTTATTGAATTGGAAATGGCATGAGAGCGATCTGACAGTTACCGCGCCATGGCGGCAACTGCCAGTTGGATTCATAAAGCTGACGCACCTGCGAACGAGACTCTCAAGTGAGCTGAAAATGCTATTTTTCGCACTTGAAAATTATCGTCCCACGCACGTTTTCCGAACCATAAAATTTGTCGAGTGCAGTTACGGCAGTTCCCGCGACGGCAGCAAAGCCTTCTTTAGAATTCGCGCCAGACTGCTCGGTCATTTTGTCGACATTCTGGCTGACGACCAGATATTTCCCGGTATTTTCTTCGTTTTTACAGTGTATTTTGGCATCGTCGTGAATCACTTTTAACGCGTCGCGCTCGTTTTTAGCGGAATAGGTTCCCTTGTAGCTCCCGTCCGCTTGTTTAAACACCGTACCCTGAATGGTGGCGCAGCCGGAAAGTAACAGCCCGACCGAACAAGCGATCACGATTGTTTTTTGAATTCTCATCCCACGATCTCCTCATTAAATTTTCAAAGTGAATTTCACCGTGCCGCATACTCCCCGCAGCGGTGGGTATATTCCATAACTTCAAGAAAATTGGCAAGCCAACCCGTTATCAATTCACTGCGCTATTTCAATAACACGTCCATCGAAAAACCATCACGCTCCAGAATTTCACGCAGGCGTTTGAGTGCTTCCATCTGGATTTGGCGCACGCGTTCGCGGGTGACGCCCAGCTCGTTACCAACTTCTTCAAGCGTGGAGACGTCGCGGCTGTTGAGTCCGAAGCGGCGTTCGACGACTTCGCGCTGTTTGTCGTTGAGTTGGTTGAGCCACTCTTCGATGTTGACGCGAATGTAGTGGTCTTGCAGCAGCGTGGCGGGATCGACGTTTTGTTCGTCGGGAATGGCGTCGAGCAGCGACTTGTCGGTGTCTTTGATGACCGGAACATCCACCGATGTGACACGCTCGTTCAGACCCAGCATGCGCTTTACATCACTGATCGGCCGATCAAGCATCGCGGCGAT
The DNA here is from genome assembly GCA_031421535.1 of Gammaproteobacteria bacterium. GTDB lineage: Bacteria > Pseudomonadota > Gammaproteobacteria > SG8-11 > SG8-11 > UBA6921. The sequence goes on along the minus strand of JANOOV010000351.1, from coordinate 8,377 downwards.
ATCTTCCGCGCTGGGTTCGTGGTCCAGCGTCTGGGTGAGGTGGCGCGCAGCACGCAGGTAGATATTAATTTCTTTAACGACGTGGATCGGCAGGCGAATGGTGCGCGTCTGGTTCATCAAGCCGCGCTCAATGGTCTGACGTATCCACCACGTGGCGTAGGTTGAAAAGCGGAAACCGCGCTCAGGATCGAATTTTTCCACCGCGCGGATCAAGCCGAGATTACCTTCTTCAATCAGGTCGAGCAGTGCAAGACCGCGATTCAGATAACGCCGTGCGATCTTGACGACCAAGCGCAGGTTGCTGACGATCATTACGCGTCGCGCGTCTTTGTCGCCCTTCAGCGAGCGGCGCGAGTAATACACTTCTTCTTTGGCGGTTAACAGCGAGGAAAAGCCGATTTCGTTGAGGTACATGCGTGTCGCGTCGAGCTCGCCTTCGGACACCTCACTCGCAGCGTAAGCCGTCGGCCGTGTCGGTTTCTTTTCTTCAGGTTCTTCTTCGACGCTGGTTTCGTCGAGATCCGCTTCGAGCGTTTCGAATACCGGCTCGTCGTCGAGCATGACGGGAATATCTTCTACTTCGGAAACGCGCTCGACTTTCTCTGTGTGCTCCAACATCGCTAGCCCCTTTACTGCTACTGCCGACCGGGAAGATACTCGATGGGATCCACCGGCACCCCATCGCGCCTGATTTCAAAATGCAGCATTACGACATTTGCGCCGCTGCTGCCCATCGCTGCGATTTGTTTCCCCACCTCTACCGTCTCTCCTTCAGTAACCAGGAGATCTTTATTATGTGCGTATGCGCTAAGCAGGGCTTCATTATGCTTGAGGATAATAAGCTTACCGTAGCCGATTAGTCCACTCCCGCTGTAAACAACTTTTCCTGCGGCGGCGGCACGCACGGGTTGGCCGAGTTCGCCGCCGATGTTGATGCCCTTTTTCAGCGGGTCGCCCGCATCAAAACGTCCTACTATTTTTCCGTCGGCCGGCCAGCGCCAAGTCACGATCCCGGTGTTTTTTTGCGCCGTCGGCGCACGCGACGGAGACGGAACCTGCGTCGCTCGGGGTTCGGGCTCGACAATTACTGGTTGTTTCGGTACAGATACCTTTACACCAGCTGATGGCATAAAACGCAGGCGCTGGCCCGGTGTCAATTCATACGGTGGTCGCAATCCGTTCCAGCGTGCCACGTCTTTATAATCGTAACCGTACGACCAACCGACGCTGTACAAGCTGTCACCGCGCTGCACCAAATGATAAGCATGCGTGCCGCAACCGCTCAACACTATCAACAGCGCGCAGAGTGACCTTCGCACTGCGCTTTACTCCCGCCCACCACGCAACGCCACAAACCGGACCTTGTGCAATTCCTCACGCTCAAAGCCGTCGCGCGTGCGCACGTAAAGCAATAATTGCTGTTCATGCGCGCCACCGGCGGGGATCACCAGACGCCCCCCGACAGTGAGTTGTTCAAGCAGCGACAGCGGCGTTTCCAGCGGCGCGGCGGTGACGATAATGCCGTCATAGGGCGCCTCTTCCGGCCAGCCCCAACTGCCGTCGCTGTATTTGTAGTGCACGTTGGTCAAGCGCAGCGATGTCAGACGTGTGCGCGCCTGGGATTGCAATGCGCGGATGCGCTCCACGCTGTACACCTCACCGACCAGTTGCGCCAGCACCGCAGTTTGATAACCCGAACCGGTGCCCACTTCAAGCACCTTGTGCAACGGGCCTGCGGCGAGCAGGGCTTCACTCATGCGCGCCACCGTGAAGGGCTGCGAAATCGTTTGGCCGTGACCGATGGGTAACGAAACGTCTTCATACGCGCGGCTGGCCAGCGCTTCGTCCATAAAAATATGCCGGGGCGTGTTGCGTATCGCCTGCAACACGTCGCCGCTGGCAATGCCTTCTTGCGCCAAACGCTGCACCAGACGCTCACGCGTACGCTGTGAAGTCATGCCGATGCCGCGCATATCCGAGGTTGACATCAAGCGAACCCTCGCACCCAACTCGCAACCTGATCGAGCGCGGCATAATGTGTCAAATCCACCTGCAACGGCGTGATCGACACGCGGCTGCTTCTGATCGCATTAAAGTCTGTACCTGGCCCGGAATCTTGTTCAGGGCCTGCCGGTCCCACCCAGTAGATGGGGCGGCCGCGCGGATCGGCGGATTTCACCACGCTTTCAGATTTATGCCGACGCCCCAGCCGTGTGGCTTCAAACCCTGCCAGCGCTTCCCACGGGACATCGGGCACGTTGACATTCAAGATGGTATCCGCAGGCAACGGATCATCGCGCAGCCGCTGCACCAAAACCTGGGCGACGCGCGCGGCGGTCACGTAGTGCTGTGGTTGATGTCCCGACAGTGAAATGGCAATTGCGGGTAATCCCAGGAAACGCCCTTCCACCGCCGCCGCCACCGTGCCCGAATACAACGTGTCGTCGCCCAGATTCGCACCGGCGTTAATACCTGACACCACCATGTCGGGCTCGAATTCCAGCAGGCCGGTAATGGCCAGATGTACGCAGTCGGTCGGGGTACCGTCAACGCGCGTAAAGCCGTTTTCGCCGGGTGTGGCGCGGATGGGACGTTCCAGGGTAAGGGAATTACTGGCGCCGCTGCGATTACGGTCGGGCGCGACCACGAAGATCTGTGCAATCTGCGCCAGCGCGTGTGCGAGCGCGACGATGCCTGGTGCCTGATAGCCGTCGTCGTTGCTGATAAGTATACGCATGGGATTCCAGTGCTGCGGACTGCGCCCTGTTGTACTCGAAGGGCCGCCAGGGTGCAAGGAGGTAACACAAATAGTGCGCGGCCGGAGCGACTGTCGGCTGCCGACTCATTTGTTTTTATCTGCTGCCGATACACCGGACATAGCGCATCCGCTACCGGCCTTGGATTATGTCTGGGCCGACAGCGGGCACGATTCGAGTTGAACCCGGGACGCTCAAGTTATGGCCAATGTTCTGCAGCAAGTTGACGAGCGCACCAAGCTTGTGGGCACTAACAAGCTCGAAGTATTGTTGTTCAGTTTGGGTGTGGACAAGCGCACCGGTCGCGACGAGGTGTTTGGCATCAATGTCTTCAAAGTGCGCGAAGTCATGAAGGCGCCGCAGATCACCAGTGCACCGGACATGCCGCCGGGCGTGGAAGGTATGGTCAGCCTGCGCGGTTCAATGATCCCGGTACTTAATCTGATGCATTTCTGCGGCATACAGATCAGCGAGCCCCCCAAGGTGTTGATGCTGACCGAATACAACCGTTCCATTCAGGGCTTTCTGGTGCAATCGGTCGATCACATCTTGCGCCTGGAATGGAGTCAGTTGAAATCACCCCCGTCGTTGATGTCGCATCACCTGGGAGGGCTCATTACCGCAGTATGCGAAATCTCCGATGGCCGTATTGTGATGGTGCTGGATGTTGAGAAATTACTGTCTGCCGCCGTGGGTAATGGTGATTTAAATGGGGATTCAAAAGAGGACTTGTCCGAAATTCGACGCTCGAAAGAACCGGGCATGGTGGTGTTCGTCGACGATTCATCCGTGGCGCGCAAACGCATCGTCGCCGTGCTTGACAAGATGGGCGTGAAACATATCAGCGCCAACAATGGCGCGGAAGCGTGGCAGAAATTACAGGATTTGGCCGAGCGCGCGAAGGCCGACAACACCGTGTTGAGCGACCTGATCAGCGCCGTATTAACCGACGTGGAAATGCCGGAAATGGACGGCTATGTGCTCACCATGAAGATCAAGCAAGACCCGCGCTTCAAAGGGATTCCGGTGGTGATGCACTCGTCGTTGTCAGCCGCCACCAACGTGGCGATGGGCAAGCGCATCGGCGCGGATGGCTATGTCGCCAAGTTTGATCCGTTGGAGCTGTCCAAAGCGCTGGAACCGTTTTTTGAACAAGATAAAAAATCCAAAGCAGCGCTTTAGGCGTTTGTTGAAAAAATCTAAACTCTTGAACTACGGCAACGAATCAAGCTCCGCGCCTTCTTTCTTCACCGGCATCAGGTTCTCGCGCGAAATCCCCAACCACATCACGATCGGGCTGGCCACCAGCACCGACGAATAGATGCCGAATAAAATCCCGATGGTCAACGCCAGCGCGAAGTAAAACAACACGTCCCCGCCCAGCAGCAGCATCGAGAACACCATGGTCTGCGTCATGGCGTGCGTCATGATGGTCCGCGACATGGTGCGCGTAATGGCATTATTGATAACTTCCGGCACCGTGGCTTTACGCATCTTGCGGAAGTTCTCGCGGATCCGGTCGAACACCACAACCGACTCGTTGACCGAGTAGCCCAGTACCGCCAGCAGCGCTGCGACCACCGTCAGCGAAAACTCCCACTGGAAGAACGCAAAAAATCCCAAAATGATGATCACGTCATGCAGGTTGGCGATGATCGCGGCCACCGAGAAACGCCACTCGAAACGAATCGCCAGATACACCATGATGCCGAACACAACCAGCAGTAATGCCAAGCCACCGTAGTTGTACAGCTCCTCACCGACCTGCGGCCCGACAAATTCCACCCGCCGCACTTCCAGCGCTGCGTCGTGCTGGCGCAGCGCACCGATCACCGTGTCGCTGAGTTGCGACGCGGAGGCATCATGTTTCACCGGCAAGCGGATTAACACGTCAAGCGCAGTGCCGAAATTCTGCACGGTTGCGTCCTTGAGCTCCATGCCCTCCAGGGTCGTACGAATCTTGCCCAGATCGGCCGGTTGCGGATAGCTGATTTCCATCAGCGTGCCGCCGGTGAAGTCGATGCCTAAATTCAATCCGCGTAGCGCGAGGAACAATACCGCGAGCAAAAATGTGACGGCGGAAATAGCCGTCGTCAGCCGCCCGTAGCTCATGAACGGGATGTCACCTTTGATTTTGAATAACTCCATGACCGACTCCTGTTTAATTTTTGTATTGGGCGCGGAGCTTTACATCCCTCCGCGCGCCGACTCAGCCGATGGCAAGCTTCGGCACTCTGCGACCGCCGTAGATCAGGTTGATCAACGCGCGCGAAACCAGCACCGCGCTGAACATGGAGGTGAGAATGCCGATGCACAACACGACGGCAAAGCCGCGTATCGGGCCCGACCCCAACAGGAATAACGCAAAACCTGCGATCAAAATAGTGATGTTGGAATCGAAGATCGTCGCCCAGGCGCGTTCATAACCGGCGTGGATCGACGCCTGCGGTGTATTGCCATTGCGCAATTCCTCGCGGATACGCTCAAAGATCAGCACGTTGGAGTCGATGGCCATACCGACGGTCAGCGCGATACCGGCCATACCCGGCAAGGTCAGTGTGGCCTGCATCAGCGACAGCGCGGCGATTAACAACATCAGGTTGATGCTGAGCGCGATGATGGAAACGAATCCGAAGGCCAGATAGTACAACGTCATTAAAACCGCAATCGCGAAGAATCCGTACAAGGTCGAATTGAACCCCTTGCTGATGTTCTCCGCACCCAGGCTCGGGCCGACGGTGCGCTCCTCGACAATTTGTATCGGCGCCGCCAGCGCGCCTGCGCGCAACAACAAGGCCAGGTTATGCGCTTCGGTGGTACTGTCCAGGCCGGTGGTTTGAAACCGTTTGCTGAAGGAGTCGCGGATGGTCGCGACATTGATGACTTCCTCAATGCGCTTGGTGGTTTTCACCGGCTGGCCGTCCACCACTTTGGTTTCGATGGTGTTCTCGATGTAGACCACGGCCATCGGCTTGCCGATGTGTTCCTTGGTGGTCTCGCCCATTTTGCGCGCGCCCTTGCTGTCCAGGGTCACATACACGGCGGGTTGACCGTTTTGCTGATCGACGCCAGACGATGCATCGGTGATCTGGGCACCGGTCACGATCACGCCGCGCTTCAGCAGCACCGGCGTGCCGTTGCGTTCGCGGTAGAGCTGCGCACTCGCCGGTACCCGGCCTTCAACCGCCGCCTGCACATCGTGCTCGGTGTCGACAAGGCGGTATTCCAGCGTCGCGGTCGCGCCGAGGATTTCCTTGGCGCCCGCCGTGTCCTGCACGCCCGGCAACTGCACGACGATACGCTCTTGGCCCTGTTGCTGAATCACCGGCTCGGCCACGCCCAATGCATTGACGCGATTGCGCAACGTGACGATGTTCTGCTTGACGGCGAAGCTGCGCACTTCGCGCTCTTCAGCTTCGCTCAAGCGTGCGATCAACACCGCCTTGCCGCTGCTGTCGTCGTCCGACAACTCCAGCCGGTTATATTCCTTGCCAATGACGGAGCGCGCGGCGCTGCGCTCCTCGGAGGTGCTCAGGGTAATTTCAACCACGCCGCGCTGACCCGCAACATAGGGGCGGCGTTCAACGCTGACGTAACGCACTTTCTTTTCACGTAACAGTGAGCGCACATCGCCGGTGTAACGTTCCACGGCTTGACTGATCGCCGCCTTCATATCGACTTCCATCAGGAAGTGCACACCGCCACGCAAGTCCAGACCGAGGTACATGGGCATGGCATTGATCGCAACCATCCACGGCGGCGTCGACGGTGCCAGATTCAGCGCCACCGAAAACGCGCGCTTTTCGCTGTCTTTAAACAGCTCTGCATCGACATGTGTCTTGGCCTTGATCTGGTCGTCGGTGTTGGCGAACCGCGCCAGCAATTTTCCTTCATCGATCACAATCGACTTGTATGGAATCGAATGCCGCTGCAATAAAGCTTCCAGATCGCCCTGCACCGCCAACTCGACCTTGGCGGTGCGCGTCGACGTAATCTGGATCGCCGGATCTTCGCCGAACAGATTTGGCGTCGAATAAAAAGCGCCCGCCGCAACGACCAGCGCAATCAACAGATACTTCCACAGTGGATAATGGTTTTGCATGCAGCGTCACCCGAAGTACGGAATTGTGTTTTAGAGCCTGTTCAAGATTTCACTGAAGGGATGCAGTGCAAGGCAAAATCGAACGAAGAAGCGGAGCATACACGAAGTATGTGAGCATTCTGAGTTCGATTTTAACGCCGCAATGCGCCCTTCAGTGGAATCTTGAACAGGGCTCTTTAGGAGGCCGCTTTGATCGTGCCCTTGGGCACCAAGGCCGTCACCGCATGCCGTTGCACTTTGATACGCACGTTGTCGGCAACTTCAACGGTAATAAAACCTTCGTCCAGCTCCGCCACGCGGCCCAGCACACCGCCGCTGGTGACGACCTCGTCGCCTTTGGCCAGCGACTCGATCATCTTCTTGTGCTCCTTGGCGCGCTTGACCTGCGGACGCACCATCAAGAAATAAAACAGCGCGAAGATACCGCCCAAAAACGCCAGTTGCGTCAGCATGTCGCCGCCCTGTGGCGCGGCGGCGCCTTCGGCAAACGCATCAGAAATGAAAAAGCTCATGAGAGTTCCTTTATCCTAGAAACGGCAGTTGAACGGCTTGCGGAGTACGACACGTTGGGCACAGGGCGAGGCGCAACGAGCGAGGAATAGCGAGCTATTCCGACGAATTGCAACGCCGCCATGTGCACAACGGGGCGTGCTCCGCAGGCCGTAGCGGGCCTCACCCAATAGGTGAAGTTCGATGGAACCTTAAAACTCAATTGCTGCATATACTTTCTTGTGCCTTGTAGCGGTCAACTGCCGTTTCTAGGATTATGAATCAGGCATCCAAACAACGACCACCGGTCGTCGAGGCGCGCCATTATTACACAGGCGGGCCGATTTGCGAGCGCCTGCGCGCGCCTGACTAACTTTAAAACGTAGGGTGGATGAGGCGCAGCCGTTATCCGCCATCGTGCTTCACGACGCCAGCTTCTTGTACTTGATGCGATGCGGTTGATCCGCTGCCGCTCCCAAGCGGCGTTTTCGATCCGCTTCATAATCTGCGTAGTTCCCTTCAAACCACACCACGCTGCTGTCGCCTTCAAACGCGAGAATGTGCGTGGCGATGCGATCAAGGAACCAGCGGTCATGCGAGATCACCACCGCGCAGCCGGGGAAGTCGAGCAGCGCTTCTTCAAGCGCGCGCAGCGTTTCGACATCGAGGTCGTTGGTCGGTTCGTCGAGCAGCAGCACGTTGCCGCCACGGCGCAGCACCTTGGCCAAGTGCAAGCGGTTGCGTTCGCCGCCGGATAAATCCTTGACCAGTTTCTGTTGATCCGAGCCTTTGAAGTTGAAGCGCCCGCAATAGGCGCGCGACGGCATTTCGTATTTTCCGACCGTGATCATGTCAAGACCGTCGCCGATTTCCTGCCACACGGTTTTGCTGCCGTCGAGCGTGTCGCGGGTTTGATCGACGTAGGCCAGCTCCACGGTTTCGCCGTGCCGCAGCGTGCCGCCGTCGGGTTGCTCCTGTCCGGCGATCATGCGGAACAGCGTGGTTTTACCCGCGCCGTTCGGGCCGATGA
>JANOOV010000350.1:0-7319 GCA_031421535.1 Gammaproteobacteria bacterium | reverse complement strand
GCAGGATGGGGGTGATGATACAGGCGGTGTGCTAGCACACCCCCATCCCAACCTTCCCCCTTGCAGGGGGAAGGGGCTCTTTCTGTCGTAGGGCCTAGTTCTTTACAATTATTAAATATTCAATGGTTATGGCTCAAAACTGATAATCAACAGTTCCTCAATACTTTAACGGAGTACCTATGCTGATTTTCGAACTCTCACAACCCGGCCGCGCCAATCTCGCGCAACTGCCCGCCGCAAGCGCGCCCGCCAATGACATTCCGGAAAAATTCCGGCGCAAGACGCGTTCGCTGCTGCCGCAGGTGTCCGAGCTGCAAGCCGTGCGGCACTACACGCGGTTGTCGCAAAAAAACTTTTCCATCGACACGCATTTTTATCCGCTGGGTTCCTGCACCATGAAATACAACCCGCGCGGCTGCAACACGCTGGCGATGCTGCCGGGATTTCTCGCGCGTCATCCCTTGGCGCCGGAGTCCCACAGCCAAGGCTTTCTCGCCTGCATGTACGAATTGCAGGAAATTCTCAAAGACGTGACCGGCATGAAAGGCGTATCGATGGCACCGATGGCCGGGTCACAAGGCGAGTTCGCCGGGGTGGCAATGATCCGCGCCTATCACGATGCGCGCAGCGATACCGCACGCAGCGAAATTTTAGTGCCGGATGCGGCGCACGGTACCAATCCCGCGACGGCGGCGATGTGCGGTTACAGCGTGAAAGAAATTCCGACTAACGACCAAGGCGATGTTGACCTCGCTGCGTTGAAAGCTGCGGTGGGTCCGCAAACCGCAGGCATCATGTTGACCAACCCGTCCACGCTGGGTGTGTTTGAGCGCAACATCGTCGCGATTGCGAAAGTGGTGCATGACGCGGGCGGCTTGCTGTATTACGACGGCGCCAATCTCAATGCCATTCTTGGAAAGGTCAAGCCCGGCGACATGGGCTTCGACGTAATTCACATGAACCTGCACAAGACCTTTTCCACGCCACACGGCGGTGGCGGACCGGGTGCCGGTCCGGTGGGCGTCAGTGAACGCCTGTTGCCGTTCATGCCGATCCCGGTTGTGACCAAAGAAGGCGAGCGCTATCGCTGGCTGACCGAAAAAGATCGCCCCAAAAGCATCGGGCGCATGTCGGCCTTCGGCGGCAACGCGGGCGTGTTGTTGCGTGCCTATATTTACGCGCGCCTGCTCGGTCGCGCGGGCATGCAACGGGTGGCCGAATATTCCACACTCAACGCCAATTATCTGATGGCGCGCTTGAAGCAGCTTGGCTATGTCATGGCGCTGCCGCAACGCCGCGCCACCCACGAGTTCGTCGTCACGCTCAAGAACGAAGCGAAAGAACTGCACGTCAACGCGATGGACTTCGCCAAGCGCCTGCTCGATTACGGCTTTCACGCACCGACGACTTATTTTCCGCTGATCGTGCCGGAATGTTTGCTGATCGAGCCGACTGAAACCGAATCGAAAGAAGCGCTGGACGGCTTCGTCGACGCGATGGCGAAGATCCGCCATGAAGCACAAAGCACTCCGGAGGTGTTGAAAGGCGCGCCGCATACTTTGCCGGTTAAACGACTCGATGATGTGAAAGCCGCGCGCGAACTGGATTTGGCGTGGAAGCCGTTGTGATGTTCAATCATATCCGTTGCTGCGGTTGACCCGCGATGCCCAAACCCGGCAAGTCAGGCATCACACGCGTTATCCACGCCACCGGGTATACCTGGGCCGGGCTCAAAGCGGCGTTCAAGTACGAAGCCGCGTTTCGCCAGGAATTATTTTTATGCATCGTCCTGACCCCGGTGGCGTTATGGGTTGCGCACACCGGCGTCGAACGCGCGTTGCTGATCGGCAGTTTATTGCTGGTGCTGATGGTCGAGCTGCTCAACAGCGCCGTTGAAGCGGTGGTGGATCGGGTCAGCGACGAACACCACGAACTTGCCGGTCGCGCCAAAGATATCGGTTCGGCGGCGGTGTTTGTTTCACTATTGAATGTCGTCGTGATCTGGGCGCTGGTATTAACTTTTTGATTTTTCATCGCTAAAAATTTTCAAGGAAAAAACATGTCGGCACTGATCTGCGGTTCCATGGCTTTCGACACCATCATGGTGTTCAACGACCGGTTTAAAAATCACATTCTGCCCGATCAGGTGCACATTCTGAACGTGTCGTTTCTGGTGCCGCAGATGCGTCGCGAGTTCGGCGGCTGCGCGGGCAACATCGCTTACAATCTGAAATTACTCGGTGAAAATCCCCTGCCGATGGCGACCGTGGGCAGCGACTTTCAAGCTTACGCCGACTGGATGGACAAACACGGTGTCACACGTCGACACCTCCGCGTGGTGCCGGAAAGTTACACGGCGCAAGCCTTCATCACCACCGATCTGGACGACAACCAGATCACTGCGTTTCACCCCGGCGCAATGAATCATTCGCAGCAAAACAACATCGGCGACGCGCAGGGTGTGAAGCTCGGCATCATCTCGCCGGATGGCCGCGAAGGCATGATCGCGCACGCGCAGCAATTCGCCGTTGCGGGCATCCCGTTTATTTTCGATCCGGGTCAGGGTCTGCCGATGTTTGACGGTAAAGATTTACTGAATTTCATCGAGCAAGCCACCTACGTGACCGTGAACGATTACGAAATGCAGATGCTGCAACAACGCACCGGGTTAGCGCCGCATGAAATCGCGCAGCGCGTGGATGCACTCATCGTCACCCAGGGCGGCAAGGGCTCGCATATCTACACCAAAAAACATCGCCATGAAATTCCCGCCGTCACGCCGGTCGAAGTGAAAGACCCCACCGGCTGCGGCGACGCCTACCGCGCCGGCCTGCTCTATGGCGTGTTGCACGGCATGGACTGGGAGACAACCGGTCGCATCGCCTCGCTGCTGGGATCAGTCAAGATCGAACACCCCGGCACGCAGAATCACATCTTCACGCGCGCGGAGTTCGACGCGCGTTTCAATAAGGTGTTTGGGTACCGCCTGTAGCGTTGCGATACGCATCCAGCAACGCCGCCCAATCCGCTTCGCTGTAGTGAAAATCCGCCTGCGCTGTCTGCAGCTTGCGCAGCGAACGGTGCAACCGCGCGATATTTTCCTGCTGCCAGCGCGCGGTGGGTTTACGCAGTTCGCCCTTGTCAAAATCCGCCACGTACACGCTGTGGTCTTTACCGAGCAGAATGTTGTGCGCGTTCAAATCGGCGTGGTAGATACCTGCGTCGTGAAACTTGCGCAACGTGATGCCGAGGATGCGCCAGCGAGTAATATCCAGGCCACGTTTAGTCAGCGCTGCGGCCAACGAGGTCGTGAACAGAATGCGCCGCGTGATCAGGTCGGCGCGATAACAAAAACCCGCACGCATCACCCGCACCGCTACCGGTTGTGGCACGGGTAATCCAACGTTCAGCATGTGGGCCAGCAATTTAAACTCACGCCAGGCCCGCGTGCGTGCAAGCCCGGTCCACAGGTAACAATCTTGCAGCAGGCGCGCGACGAGTCCGCCGCGTCGGTAGTGGCGCAACACCCAGGGCTGGTCGTGATGTACAAAGAACCAAGTGGTGCCGCGACCGGGCGCGCTGCCGGTGAGCAGGCCGCGCGTCTGCAACATGTCGGGGTCAAAAACTCCCGTGTCCACCTCGCTCAGCGCATCGGCATCGTACAGGATGTGCTGGTTTTCAATGCGGCATTCGACGGGGCGCATGGGTATCGGTTTGTTCTAGTCTAGTCGCCCACCACATCCACACCTTGAGGCGGCGTGAATTGAAATTCGTTGGTGGTGAATTTTACGTTGCTTTGCACGCTGCTGAACCGTAGCTGCGTGGTTTGTTCGAAGCTGTCGACCAGCTCCATGACTTCAAGGCTGTGTTTGCCGAATGCGAGACGCACCTGTTTGAAGTTAGCTTCCTCGCTCTTGGGGGCGAGCGCGATCCACTGCAATCCGTCCTTGCGGTCGGTGAGCTCCGCGATGTGAAAATTATCCGTCAACGGACGTGCGCCCGACAACAACAAGGCCGGCGTGTTGCCAAGCGCCGCGTCGAGTTTTTTAACCGTCACTTGTTCCAGGTCTTTGTCGTAGACCCACAGCTTGACGCCGTCGGCAACGATGGTTTGTTCGTACGGCTTCTGGTAGTTCCAACGGAATTTATTCGGGCGCTGCATCAGGAAGGTGCCGCGCGCATCCTGGATGGTTTTACCGCGCGGGTCGGTGACGACCTGCTGAAAATCGGCACGCAATGATTGCACGCTCTTGAAAAAATCATTGAGGCGATCAGTGGCGCTTGCCGCCTGTACATCGACGATAAAAAAACCTGTCAACGCAAAGGCACAGAGGCGCAGAGCAACTAAATTTGATTTCAACATTCCTGCTTCTCCTGACCCAAGCGCATGAGAGTGTAGCACTGGAACGAAGGGAGGCAGGCAAAACCAACGTTACACAAAGACCCCTTTAATTCAAGATTGCCCGGCTGCGCCTGCGTCTTTAGAATGCCGGACCAACGCATCGGCTCCCCCTTGTCGCGCACCGCGCCTTTATGTGCAGTTTTTCAGAGTCCCCTAAAATCTCACACCTCATGAACCCAGAAAAAATCACGCTCAGCGACTATTTGAAAACCCTGCCGCAATATCTGCTGCCGCAGCATTTGATTTCGCGCATCACGTTGCAATTAACGCGCTGCAAAACCACCTGGTTTAAAAACGCATTGATCCGCTGGTTCATCCGCCAGTACCACGTCGATATGAGTCAAGCCCTGGAGCCGACGCCGGAGAATTTCCAGACCTTCAACGCCTTCTTCACGCGCGAGTTGCGGCCCGGCGTGCGTCCGCTGGTCAGCGGCGCGCACGCGATCGCCTGCCCGGCCGACGGCGCAGTGAGTCAACTTGGAGCCATCGACGACGGCAACGTGTTCCAGGCCAAAGGCCACGATTATTCGCTGGTCGAATTGTTGGGCGGTTCGGCGGATCGTGCCGCGCCGTTTCGTAACGGACGCTTCGCGACGCTGTATTTATCGCCGCGCGACTACCACCGCATGCACATGCCACTCGACGGCACCTTGCGCGAGATGGTGTATGTGCCGGGGAATTTGTTCGCGGTGAATGCCGTCACGGTGAAAATGATTCCGCGCGTATTCGCGCGCAACGAGCGCGTGGTCGCCATCTTCGACACGCAAATCGGACAAATGGCGATGGTGCTGGTCGGCGCGATCAACGTCGGCTGCATCGAAACCGTGTGGCACGGCGTGGTCACTCCGCCCACCCGCCCTGATATCACAACCTGGCCCTACGGCAACGTGAACCTGGCGCGCGGCGCAGAAATGGGCCGCTTCAACATGGGCTCGACGGTGGTGCTGCTGTTTGGACCGGGGATGATGGAATGGTCGGAATCATTGCACGCCGGAAGCGCGATTCAGATGGGCCAGTTGTTGGGGAATCGCAGTAAAGAGCACCACTAATGGATTGGACCGAACGCCAAACACGTGTAGATATTTCGGGAACTGTATTTCCGGAATTTGTGAATAGTCCATATATGGCAGAAGGTAGGGCAATGCAGGAGCAGTTGCCGAGATGCGCCAGAGCGGTCATCCCACGGGTCGCACTCCACACGCCGTTCAACTGCCGTTTCTAGGATGATGAGCCGATTCCCACCCGCTAATCGGCTCGCCTCTCATTCGTTCATGAGCCGATTAGCGACTATAATCGGCTCATGACCTATAACTGGCAACAACCCGATTGGCCTGAATTCCGTTACGACCTCGCGCAAGTGCAGGATGCCCTGTTCTCGCTTGCCGCAAAAATGGGGCATATCAGCGGCATCCTAAAAGGACTCCCCGAATCGACGCAAACCGAGACGGTATTGGACCTGATGGTGTCGGAGGCCATGAAGACCTCTGCAATCGAAGGCGAAATCCTCAGCCGCGCCGATGTCATGTCGTCCGTCCGCAATCAACTCGCGTTGAATGTTCCACCGCAAGCCGTGCGCGATCCGCGCGCATCCGGCGCGGCGGAATTGATGATGGATGTGCGCCGCGCCTTTGCCGATGCCTTGTCCGAGGAAAAATTATTCGCCTGGCATCGCATGTTGCTGAGTTCGCGCATGGAACACATGCGCGTGGGCGCCGTGGGCACATGGCGTGTTCATTCCGAACCGATGCAAGTCGTGTCCGGGCCGGTTGGCAAAATCAAAGTGCACTTTGAAGCGCCGCCATCGAAACACGTGCCCAAAGAAATGAACCGCTTCATCCGATGGTTTAACTCGACCGCGCCGGGTGGCGCACAAGAGATCAAACTGGCTGCGGTGCGCTCTGCACTCACGCATTTGTATTTTGAAAGCATCCACCCCTTCGAAGACGGCAATGGCCGCATCGGGCGCGCGCTGTCCGAAAAAGCATTATCGCAAGGTTTGGGTTATCCCGCTTTGCTAAGCCTTTCGAAAACAATCGAAGCGGATAAGAAAAAATATTACGCCGCGTTGAAACACGCGCAACGCTCCAATGAAATCACCGCTTGGATCATTTACTTTGTTGACACCGTGCTCGCAGCCCAAAACGACGCCGAGCAACAAATCGACTTCGTATTGAAAAAAACAAAATTCTTCGATCGTTATGCGAGCCAACTGGAGGAACGTCAGATCAAGGCGATCCGCCGCATGCTGGAAGAAGGCCCGCAGAGTTTTACAGGCGGCATGAACACCAAGAAATATATCGGGATCACCGGCGTATCCAAAGCAACCGCAACGCGCGACCTACAGCACTTGCACGACATCGGAATTCTGCAACGCGTTGGCGCGGGCCGGAGTACTCGGTATGAGCTGGTGTTTTGATGGTGCTTAGCGTGCTTTGGGCCCAGCAACGCTGGCAGACTTACAAATTACGCAAGAAGGAGTAATCAACATGCCGATCACACGTACCTTTCGCGCAACCATTCTGGCGCGCGCGCAGCGCGACACACGGTTTCGCTCCGCCATGCTGACCGAGGCCATCCACGAATTGTTGAGCGGCGAGCTCGACGCAGGCCGGGCGATGTTGCGGGATTACGTTAACGCGACCGTGACCTTCGACGTGCTGGCGAAAAGAACCGGTAAACCCAGCAAGAGTTTGCAGCGCATGCTCGGCCCAAGCGGCAACCCCACCGCAGGGAGCCTGTTCGCGATAATTAAAGTATTGCAGGACGCCGAACATATTCATCTGCAAGTGAAGGCGGTGAAAGAGGCGGCTTAATCGAGGTGCCAGATAATGCAATTATGCAAGCCAGACCCCGTTCCGCATTTCTCCGCGTAACTGAAGCTTCTTGTAGGAGCGGCGCCCTCGCCGCGATGATCGCG
>JANOOV010000349.1:0-8983 GCA_031421535.1 Gammaproteobacteria bacterium | reverse complement strand
GGTAACGAATTCTTGCGGCTGCACTTGCAGCGCGTCGTGGCGATCTCGGCGGTGTTGCGCACGGCCGATTCGTTCAAGGTCTGGTCGCTGGGTACGCCGGAGTCCAGCGAAGCGGATTTGATTCAGCGTTTCTACGATGGTCTTGACAAATATTCACCTACATTAGTGTCGTGGAACGGCGGCGGCTTCGACCTGCCGGTGCTGCACTATCGCGCGCTGCGGCATGCCATCAGCGCGCCACGCTACTGGGACATGGGTGAAGACGACAGCAGTTTTCGCTGGAACAACTACATCAGCCGCTATCATTTTCGTCACACCGACCTGATGGATGTGTTGGCAATGTATAACCTGCGTGCCGCCGCGCCGCTGGATGAAATCGCAATGTTGCTCGGCTTTCCCGGCAAAATGGGCATGAGCGGCGACAAGGTCTGGGACGCGTATCAGGAAGGGCGCCTCGCCGAGATTCGCAACTACTGCGAGACCGATGTGCTGAACACTTATCTGGTGTATCTGCGTTTCGAGCTCATGCGCGGTCGCCTGACGCGCGAACAACACGACAAAGAGTGCCAGGTCGTGCGTGATGCGCTAGTGAAGTCGGAGCATGCCCATCTGCGTGCGTTTCATGATGCGTGGCCGGAGAGCAAGTAACCATTTCCAATGTAAGCGACGCTAATCGTAGGATCCCTTCCCCCTTGCAGGGGGAAGGAGTACATATTTCAGCCCAATTCCAATCACAGAGAATTTATAGCCAAATAATCATGTCTAAACGTCGTCAACCCTTACCCACCGAACCAGTGCGCGCCCGCATCGAGTCGCTGACGCACGATGGTCGTGGCGTCACGCACATCGACGGTAAAACCGTGTTCGTCGACGGCGCGCTGGCCGGGGAAGAAGTCGAGTTTCAATACATTGCACGGCAGCGGCGTTACGACGAAGCGAAAACATTGCAAGTCATCGAAGCGTCGGCGGATCGCGTGGCGGCGCGTTGCGCGCACTTCGGTGTGTGCGGTGGTTGCGCGCTGCAACACGTGCGCCCGGCGGCGCAGATCGAGGCCAAGCAACAAGCGTTGCTAGACGATCTCGAACGCATTGGGCATGTCAAGCCCAAGCACCTGTTGCCACCGCTCACCGGCCCCAGTTGGGGTTATCGACGCAAGGCGCGCCTCGCGGTGAAATACGTCATCAAAAAAGAACGTGTCTTGGTCGGATTCCGCGAGAAACACAGCCACTATCTCGCTGACATCGCCCACTGCGACGTATTGCATCCGCCGGTCGCAAAACTGTTGCCGCAGCTCACGGCGCTGGTCACGGCGTTGAGCATCAAAGAGCAAATTCCGCAGATTGAAGTCGCGGTCGGCGATCTCG
The DNA here is from genome assembly GCA_031421535.1 of Gammaproteobacteria bacterium. Classification (GTDB taxonomy): domain Bacteria; phylum Pseudomonadota; class Gammaproteobacteria; order SG8-11; family SG8-11; genus UBA6921. Next base: position 7,618 of record JANOOV010000349.1, on the reverse strand, counting down.
CTACCGCGTTGATCGTGCGGCACCTCGCGCCATTCAACGATGCGGATCGCGTGCAGCTCATCAACTTCGCGCAACAGCATGCCATTCATTTGTACTTGCAAGCACAAGGGCCGGATAGCGTTGCGTTGCTGTGGCCGGAGCAGAGCGTATTGAGTTACACGCTGGCGCAGCACAATGTCGAATTCAAATTCCGGCCGACGTTGTTCACCCAGGTCAACGCTGAAATGAACGCTTTGATGGTGGACCAGGCGCTTTCGTTGCTCGACATTCAGCCGCAGGATCACGTGCTTGACTTATTTTGCGGGCTGGGTAATTTTACCTTGCCGATTGCGCGCCGTGCCGCGCACGTCGTGGGCGTGGAAGGCGACCTGGGCCTGGTGCAAACCGCGCGCGACAACGCGCAGCACAATGCCATTACCAACGTGGACTACCACGTCTCCAATCTCGGCGAAAATGTGATGATTTATCCGTGGGCGCGCAAGACCTACGACAAAGTATTGCTCGACCCGCCACGCAGTGGCGCGCACGAGTTAGTGCAGCAGGCGGCGCTGTGGACCGCGCCGCGCGTCGTCTACGTGTCGTGCAATCCGGCGACGCTGGCGCGCGATGCCGGGGTGCTGGTGAACGAGCGCGGCTACCGGTTGATCAGCGCAGGCGTCATGGATATGTTTCCGCATACCGCACATGTCGAGTCGATTGCGCTGTTTCAAAAGTCAGGGTGATGGTGCCCATCAAGGATAAGTGTCAAGTTATGTCGGCCAGTGCAAAAATCCGTTTCGAGTCTGCTATGCTTTTGCTTGCTCAATCGAGGTTGCTGCGATGATGAAGGGAATGTTCCGCTACGGTCTGGCCGCACTGCTGGCGGCAGGGTGTGTTCCTATGTCGGCAGCGGAACGCGCTACGGTGAATATTGAAGAATATCCGGATTCCGTCGCGCCGCTGATTGAGCGCGGTGAACTGGCGAAGGGTTCGCTGGCGCGCGCGGTATTCGCCAAAAAAATTGTTAAGCGTGAACCGGTGGATGAGATCACGGCGTTGAGCGCCGACACACCAGATGTTTATTTTTTTACCGAGCTTACAGATATGGCCGACCACACGGTAACGCATCGCTGGGAATACGATGGGCGCCACGTCGGTGAAACCAGCTTCAAGGTTACGGCGTCGCACTGGCGCGTGTGGTCGTACCGAAAAATACCGCCGGGCTCCACCGGCACGTGGAAGGTAAAAGTCCTCAACACCGTCGGCGAAGTCATCGGCGAAAAAACGCTCGCGTTGCAAGCGGCACAGTAAGCGCGGAATTGGCAAGACTGCGATAACGAAGGTGGATCGCGAGCATGAATCAAAATGCCAAAGCCGATGCTCGCCTGCGCTGGCAATGCCGCCGTGGCATGCTGGAGCTGGACGAATTGCTGCAAAGTTACCTGGACCGCCGCTATGCCCATGCGGATGCGAATGAGCGGGATGCGTTCCGCGCGTTGTTGACATTTTCAGATCAAGAACTTTTCGATTTCTTTTTCAGCGCACTCGCGCCGACCGACTCCAAGTTGCGCAATGTCATCGAACACATACGCCGCGCCGCTGGCGCTTGAAATCGCACCGTCGATACCGTTGGCGCTCGCTCTGGTTTGCGCCCACGGCGGCGCGGCGATCATGTTGGCCATGCTGCCTTTGCCGGATGGGCTAATCCTGGTGTTGACTGTTTTAGTCGCGGCGCACACCGTGGTTGCACTACGGCGACATGCTTTGCTGCGCGACACCCGGTCGATAACGCGGGTGTTGTGGGACACGCAGGATCAATGGACGCTCACGCATCGCGATGGCACAACGTGTAGTGCACGACTATTGCCTGGCAGTTACCTGCATCCGCTGCTTACGGTGCTGAACTTTAAAGTCACGCGTTGGCGTCGCGCATCGGTGGTGATCCTGCCTAAGCGCGTGGATACTGAAGGCTTTCGTCAATTGCGCGTCAGGATGATGTTGGCGAGTAATTTACCGGAGTAAGCACGGTGTTTTGTGGTGGGCGCGTGGTATCCGCCGTCGGATAATTCAGCGTGTAGTGCAGGCCGCGACTTTCTTTGCGCGCCATCGCGCAGCGGATAATCAGGTCCGTGACCAGCACCAGATTACGTAATTCCAGCAGGTCGTTGGTGACGCGAAAATTGCGGTAGTAATCGTTGATCTCCTGCGCCAGCAGATCGGTGCGATGTTTGGCGCGCTCCAGGCGTTTGTCGGTGCGCACGATGCCGACGTAGTCCCACATAAAACGGCGCAATTCGTCCCAGTTGTGGGACACGACAACTTCTTCATCCGAATCGGTGACCTGGCTTTCATCCCACTCGGGTAGTTCCGGCGGGCGTGGGATCGTCGAGTCCTGCGCTTCGATGTCGTCCTTGGCCGCTGCTGCAAACACCAGGCACTCCAGCAGCGAGTTGCTGGCCAGGCGATTGGCGCCGTGCAAGCCGGTGTGGGCAATTTCGCCAATGGCATACAGCCCCGGAATATCGGTGCGGCCATGCAAGTCGGTCATCACGCCGCCGCAGGTGTAATGCGCGGCGGGTACCACCGGAATCGGCGCGCGCGTGATGTCAATACCGTACTCCAGGCAGCGCGCGTACACGGTCGGAAAGTGATTCCGGATAAATTCGGCCGGCTTGTGGCTGATGTCGAGCAGCACATATTGCAGGCCCAGGCGCTTGATCTCATGGTCGATGGCGCGCGCGACGATATCGCGCGGCGCCAGCTCGCCGCGCGAATCGAAGCGTTGCATGAAGCGCGTTTTGTCGGGCAGCAATAGCAAGCCGCCTTCACCGCGCACCGCTTCGGTGACCAGAAATGATTTCGCCTTGGGGTGGTACAGGCAGGTGGGGTGAAACTGAATAAATTCAAGATTAGACACCCGGCAACCCGCGCGCCACGCCATCGCGATGCCGTCGCCGGTCGAGACATCCGGGTTGGTGGTATACAGGTAGGCTTTGCTCGCGCCGCCGGTGGCGAGCACCGTGAAGCGCGCGCGATACACCTGCACCTTGCCGCGCTCGCGATCAAGAATATAGGCGCCCAAACAGCGTCCAGCTCCTTTTCCGAGCGCGCGCGTGGTGATCAGATCGACCGCGATATGACGCTCAAATAACTGGATATTGCTGCGCTGCCGTACCTGCGACACCAGGCTGGTCTCAATCGCCGCGCCGGTGGCATCTGCCGCGTGAATCACGCGTCGATGGCTGTGGCCACCTTCGCGCGTCAAATGATAATGTTCGACCCCATCCGTGCCTTTTTCCTGAGTGAAGGGCACGCCCTGATCGATAAGCCACTCAATTTGTTCTTTGCCATGCGTAGCGGTGTGGCGTACGACGGCAGGGTCGCACAGTCCGGCGCCGGTGCGCAGCGTGTCTTCGACATGCGAGTCGATGGTATCGCTCGCATCCAGCACCGCAGAGACGCCGCCCTGCGCGTACACCGTGCTGCCTTCGCTGATGTCTTTTTTTGCAACCAGGCCGATACGTAAATGATCCGGCAGGCGCAGCGCAAGACCGAGTCCAGCGGCGCCGCTGCCGATGATCAAGACGTCGAATTGAAATTGATGCGCCATCAGAAGGCTTGTCTAATATGCCGGGTTAACCGATGCTGCGCGACGCCATGTTACTATGCGCGCCGAATGCGCTTTGCAGTACGGCGCGAGCACACTATAACTGACACGGAAAGCCACGGCGAACTATCCGTTGAGTGCATGGTCTACGTTAAAGACCTGCGCCAGGGCTTGGAAAGGGGAAGCCCGAATGGGCGAGCGAGAGGTCGATCAAGAATTGGTTGTGCGCGTGCAGAAGGGCGACAAACGCGCCTTTGACTTGTTGGTGCTCAAGTATCAGCACAAGGTCGTTAATCTGATTTCACGTTATATTCGCGATCACAGTGAAGTGTACGATGTCGCGCAGGAGGCTTTTATTAAAGCGTATCGCGCGTTGCCACAGTTTCGCGGCGACAGCGCGTTCTACACTTGGATGTACCGCATCGCCATCAATACGGCGAAAAATTATCTGGTGTCGCAAGGACGCAAATTACCCAGTATCGACATTGATGCGCAGGACGCGGAACAATTTGCAGGTGAGTCGGGTCTGAAGGATAACGATACGCCGGAGCGCATCGCATTAAAGGATGAGATCGAAACGACCGTATTAAAGGCGATTGAAGATTTACCCGAGGATTTACGTACGGCGATTACGTTGCGTGAACTGGAAGGATTAAGCTACGAAGAAATCGCGGAAACCATGCAATGCCCGATCGGTACAGTGCGCTCGCGGATTTTCCGGGCGCGCGAGGCGATCGATAAACGCTTGCAGCCCCTTTTGGATTAACTTGCAGCAGTAGGTGTCGAGATGACTGAAACGGATACGATTGGCGAAAAGCTCTCTGCATTGGTCGATGGCGAGCTGAATGGAGTTGAATACGGGCACGCAGTCGATGCGATCAACCTGAGCCCCGAGTTAAAACAGCGTTGGATGCGTTACCACATTGCCGCCGATGCCTTGAAAAACAGTTTGCCGCATGCACTATTGAAACCAGATTTTTCCGCCCGCGTAATGCAAGCCGTTGATGCCGAACCTACCGTACTCGCTCCGCGTAATATCTCTTTGAAATTAAATCCAGTCGCAAAACAACTTGCCGGACTTGCGATCGCCGCCTCGGTTACGGCGCTTGCCGTCCTGGGTGTCCAAACCTGGCGCTTGCAGACCGATGCGCAGCCCATCGCTGCGAGTGTGCAAGTCGCGCCGCCGGTGGTAAATGTACTATATCCGGTGGCTACGGTTGCCGCAGATAACACAGCGCTACCCGCGCATGTACAGTCGCAAATCAATCAATACCTGTTGAATCACAACCAGAACGCGCTCACTGCGCAGCGCATGCTGCCGTATGCACGCATCGTCGGTCATGTCTCCGGCGCTGTGGCGGAATAATGGTGTCTTTTGAATAACTGCGTGACCCCCATGCGTCTTGTCCGTGTCTGCGCGTTGTTAATTATCTCCACGCCGACGTGGGCCGCAGACAGCGATCCCGCCGCATTGAATTTATTGCAGGCCATGCACAGCGCCGGGCGGCAGCTGAATTACCAAGGCACGTTTGTCTACGTGAATGGCGGCAAAATGGAATCGATGCGGATTTATCATCGCGTCGATGAAAAAGGCGAGCATGACCGCATGGTGCATCTGAACGGCAGCCTGCGCGAAGTGCTCCGCGACGGTGACAAAGTCACTTGTATTTTGTCCGACAAAAAATCCGTTCACGTCAGCAAGCTCGACAGCGGCGCGCAGCATATTTTGTCGGCGCTGCCGTCCAATTTCAGCGAATTTACCCAGTACTACACCTTTACTCTCGCCGGTCAGGATCGCGTGGCGGGTCGCGCCACCAAAGTGGTGCAGGTGAGTCCACGCGATGCGTTTCGCTACGGGTATCGTTTCTGGCTGGATGCGCAGAATGGGCTGTTGTTGAAGTCACAGGTCCTGGCTGAAAACGGCGCGCCCATCGAGCAGGTGATGTTCACGTCAATCGACATTGTGCAGGAAATCTCGCCCGAGCTGCTCAAGTCGGAGTTAAAGGGCGAGCGTTATACCGTGACTGAAGGCAAAAATGAGGGCGTCGGCGGGCCGGGTGCGGCGCTCAACTGGCGTGTCGCTCACCCGCCGCTGGGTTTTCAATCCACCGGGCACACCACCCGCCAGGTGATTGCGGGCGGCGTTCCTACCCACCACATCATATTGTCTGACGGTCTGGCGTCGGTGTCCGTGTACATCGAAAAGCTCGACGTCAGTCAGAAACGGTTTATCGGCTCGTCATACATGGGCGCTGTAAATATCCATGGTGTGGTGGTCGATGAGCATCAGGTCACCGTGGTGGGTGAAGTACCGGCTGCGGCCGTAAAAATGGTCGCGGACTCGATCCGGTTTGTGAAACCATAGCAGTCAAGTTTTGTGCACTAGGTACCGTCATACTGCACGTCGCGCAAGCGAGGTGCTGAAATTCCACATCCAACTCTTCAAGGCTCAGGTGAACTATGGGTAATACACGGTCAGGCGCACGCGTCGCGGGTTTTCTTTTCTTGCTGTTTTTTGTGTTCGCGATGTCGGGTGCGCGCGCCGCGATCAGTTTGCCGGACTTCACCGAACTGGTAGAAAAATACAGTCCGGCAGTAGTCAATATCAGCACTACGCAAAAGGTCAAGCACCCCGCTGTCCAGCGCATGCCCAAGCCCCCCGAAGGCGCGCCCGACAAACAGGATGGTCCGTACGGCGATCTGTTCAAACACTTTTTCGGCGAACAGGGCGAACAGCCCGAGCCGTTCGATTCGCAGTCGTTGGGGTCAGGTTTTGTGGTGTCGAGCGACGGTTACGTGTTGACCAATTACCACGTCGTCAAAGACGCCGATGAAGTCATCGTGCGCTTGAGCGACCGTCGCGAACTGGTCGCCAAGGTTATGGGATCCGACGAGCGCAGCGATCTGGCTTTACTTAAGGTCGATGCGAAGGATTTGCCGGTGGTGAAAATCGGTCGCTCGGACAAGACCAAGGTCGGTGAATGGGTGCTGGCCATCGGCTCGCCGTTCGGTTTCGATCACACTGTGACGGCAGGTATTGTCAGCGCCATCGGCCGCAACCTGCCGCGCGAAAATTACGTCCCCTTCATTCAGACCGACGTCGCCATCAATCCGGGCAATTCCGGCGGGCCGTTGTTCAATTTGAATGGCGAAGTTGTCGGTATCAATTCGCAAATTTACAGCCGCACCGGCGGTTTCATGGGCTTGTCATTTGCAATTCCCATCGACATGGCGATGTCGGTGGTTGACCAGATCAAGAGCACCGGACGTGTTTCGCGTGGTTGGCTGGGCGTGTTAATCCAGGATGTGACCCGCGAACTGGCCGAGTCGTTTGGCATGGACAAACCCAAAGGCGCGTTGGTCGCCAAGGTACTGCCGGGCAGCCCGGCCGAAGCAGCGGGATTCCAGGTCGGCGACGTGATCGTGGAATTTAACGGCAAGGAAGTGAAGACCTCATCGGCTTTACCGCCGGTGGTAGGCGTGACCAAAATCGGTGAAAAAACGCCGGTTAAAATCATTCGCAACCGCGAGACCATAAGCATGAAAGTGGTCATCGGCGAGTTGCCCAAAGACGAAGATATCAAGCTTTCGGATTCCGGCGGCACAAAAACCCTGACCGATGCGCGCCTCAAGGTGACGGTGGCGGAAATCACCGACCGTGAACGTGAACAGCTGGACCTGAAAGAAAACGGCGTGTTGGTCAAACAGGTCAAAAATGGTCCGGCCGGTAAAGCCGGCATGCGTGACGGCGATGTGATCCTGATGCTCAACAATGAGCAAGTCACCAATCTGGCCGCGTTCAAACGTGTGGCGGAGAAGCTGGCGGTGGGCAAATCCATTCCCATCCTGGTACAGCGTCGCGGTGGGCCGGTGTTTTTGGCATTGAGGCTCGCCGAAAAAGACTGACGCATCCGCGCCAAATCAACTACAATTCCGGGCCGCTGCGCGCTACCGCGCACGTCCTGGACATTCCGCAGGCGCCCGCAACGGCGCCTGTTTTTGTTTAAGGGCTCGCGAGGAAATAACTTGAGC
>JANOOV010000348.1:0-2125 GCA_031421535.1 Gammaproteobacteria bacterium | reverse complement strand
CTGCGCTTCTTGCCGCGTCCGCTTGAGCGCGTTGTGCCTATGGACGTATGGGCAACTTTAATCAATGAGCGAAGCGCTTCATTTACAGCGATCTCATCATGAAACACTTTTGCCACGTCAGGGCTTAACAGAACAAGGTTCGTTCCTGCCTGATAGGACTTTAAATATTTCCCTCGAACTCCACGCCCTAAATCGGATCGTTTGTATTCGGCGCGTATTTCGTCAGTTTTAACCTTCTTCATAGATTTTCTTCTCCTGCCGCGTGGCAATTCGAGCGCTAATAATCCTGGTTATTTTGCCCCGTTGTGTATGCACGACAACCAGCAACCTGTGACGTTTAGAATTCCCAAATGTTAGTTGGCGTGCTTCGTTAATAGAATGGTCCGGGTCATCGAAAGTGATTGCAAGGGGGTCGCCAAAAATGGACGACGCTTCGTGGAAAGAAACGCCGTGTTTCTTTTCGTTTGCAACCGCTTTTTTGGCATCCCACTCTAATTTCATTTCAACAGTTTAGCCGATTGGTTTTTTAGCGCCCAACGTAGCGATTGCGGTCCTCTTCATGGGTCAGGTAGAAGCCGTCGAAAATTAACGCGGCATCCACCGAGGAAACGCCGCGTTTTTTCTGGTTGCGGGTGAGAGTCGCCGTTACGCCGCTATCGGCTGGATGTGCTTCACATCGACTTCGTGTCGGGCTTCCTCAAGATCGTAGTCTGCCTGTAAGCCCATCCAGAACTGTTCCGACGTACCGAACGCACGCGCAAAACGTAACGCGGTGTCGGCCGTGATTGAGCGCTTACCCAGTACAATTTCATTCACCCGGCGCGGCGGAACATCGATCACGCGGGCTAGCGCGTTTTGGCTAATCTCCATCGGTTCGAGAAAGTCTTTCAGCAAGACTTCACCGGGATGAACGTTTGCGAGTTTCTTCATGGTCGAGTGCCTCTCCTAGTGGTAATCCACAATCTCAACGTCGTAGGCGTCGCCTTCTTTCCACACGAAGCAGATACGCCACTGGTCATTGATTCTGATGCTGTGCTGTCCCTTACGATCACCCTTCAGAGCTTCCAGCCGGTTCGAAGGCGGCGCGCGTAAATCGTCCAGTGACCGGACGTTGCTCAGCACGCGAAGTTTGCGGCGTGCCGTCTGCTGTATATCGTGCGGCAACCGGCGCGACATCGTTCCTTGCCATATTTTTTCCGTTTCGCGGTCGCTGAAACTTTTGAGCATGGGGAACTATAACGCTACACGTTATAGATCGGCAAGAACGGGATCACGCTTTAATCATGCATGTCCATTGAGGTAGGTTTGAAAAAGTGGACGCCCTCGTTGCAGTAAAATGAAGTTTAACGAGGAGGCGTTCGATGTGATTCGCGTCGGCGCTGGCTTTGCGCCGGGTCGTGGGAAAAGATACCAAGGCGGGTGTACACGAAAGAATTCAAGGAGGAGGCGGCGAAGCATGGCACGCCGGTGAAAGCGGGAGTGACGCGCAAGCCGGTCACCGAGCTTGAAGCGGAGAATTCCCAGCTGAAACGCGCGCTGGCGGAAATGAAGCTGGAGCGTGATTTGTTAAAAAAAGCGACGGCGTACTTCGCGAAGGAATCGCGGTGAGGTACGCCCTGATGATGATCCTCCACTGCGTTGGTTTTACGCGGGGAGGGGAGCAATTGAAGGGACAGTTTCCGGTGGGTTTGATGAGCCGTGTGTTTGACGTAGGCAAGAGCGGTTACTACGCGGGGTTGAAGCGCGGATCGTCGAAGCGCAGCCAAGACAACGCGCGGCTGGAAGTGGCGATCAAAGCGGCGCATGTGCGCACCCGGCAGAGCTACGGCCCGGAGCGCTTGCGGGACGAGCGGGCCGCCGACGGTTTTCCCTCCGGCGTGGGCCGCATCAAACGCCTGCGCAAGAAGCTGGAAATTTGCTGCAAACAGAAGCGCAAATTCAAAGCGACCACTTCAGCGTCGATCTGGCCGCCGCGAAATCGAACGCGGAAAACGCACTGCAACGCGCCGTGGTCGACGGCGCCTTGCGCAACGGGCCGGGTGATGACAGTTCCGACGCCGCCTTGCTGCAACTCGCGCTGGTGCGCTACCCCGACCGGGCGTTATGCGAAACCACCGTGACCACG
>JANOOV010000347.1:0-3216 GCA_031421535.1 Gammaproteobacteria bacterium | reverse complement strand
CATCCGCGTACTGCGCGCCTTTATACCGACTACGGCCTGCTCACCAGCAACAAAGATATCGGCGCCGACGTGCACAAGGTATTTTTGCAGCTCACCAGTTTGGGCCGCGTGGCCAAGTTGCAGAAACTGTTGCAAGCGCCGTTCACGCTGCACGACGGCTTGCTGGAAAAAATCCGGCGCGAAGCGAAACACGCCGAGCATGGCAAACCCGCACACATCATCGCCAAAATGAATTCGTTGGTGGAGCCGCAAATTATTCAGGCGCTGTATGCGGCGTCGGCTGCGGGGGTGCGCATCGATTTGATCATACGCGGAACCTGCGGGTTGCGTCCGGGGATTCCCGGCGTATCCGATCATATCCGGGTGCGTTCCATCGTCGGGCGTTTTTTGGAACATGCGCGCGTGTGTTACTTCCACAACGGCGGTGAGCCGGACGTGCTGTGCTCCAGTGCCGACTGGATGGAGCGCAATTTCTATCGCCGCGTTGAAGTGTGATTTCCGGTTGAAGTGAAAGCGTTGCGCGAGCGCATCGTGCACGATCTGGAAATTTATTTACAAGACAACACTCAAGCGTGGGACTTGCTCAGCGATGGTAGTTACCAGCGTGTTGTAGCGGAAGGCCAGGCGCCGCTCAGTGCACAGAGCGTGCTGCTGAGCGAGTTTGCGGAAATTTAACCCGGATTTTCCATTACCTGAAAGAGCGAGATCCGGGCGTAAGCATGGGCCGGTGTTGTATCATTACGCGTCCAAATCAAAAGTGGTTGCATCGACATGCTGGAACTCAATCCCCTGATCACACGCATCAAAGACATGCAGTCCCGTGCGGACACGCTTCGGGGGTATCTTTGACTTTGATGTTAAAGCCGAGCGGCTGACGGAAGTCCGCCGCGAACTCGAAGACCCGGCGATTTGGAACAAGCCCGAGCGCGCCCAGGAGTTAGGCCGCGAACGCGCGCAGCTCGAACAAATTGTCAATATCTTTGCGACGCTCACCGATGGCTTGACCGACGCGCGCGACTTGCTGCAACTCGCGGCCGAGGAGCAAGATGCCGCCACCGCCGATGCGGTTGCGAAAGATCTGGAGAGCTACGAAAAAGAATTGGCAGCGATGGAATTCCGCCGCATGTTTTCCGGCAAGACCGACCCCAACAGTGCGTTTCTTGACATTCAGTCCGGCTCCGGCGGCACCGAGGCGCAGGACTGGGCGTCGATGCTGCTGCGCATGTATCTGCGCTGGGGCGAGGCGCATGGGTTCAAAACCGAAATCATCGAAGAATCCGCCGGCGAAGTCGCAGGTATCAAGAGCGCGACCATTCACTTTGAAGGCCCCTATGCATTCGGCTGGTTGCGCACCGAAATCGGCGTGCACCGGCTGGTGCGCAAGTCGCCGTTCGATTCCGGCAATCGCCGCCACACCTCGTTTGCATCGGTGTTCGTGTCGCCCGAAATCGAAGACGACATCGAGATCGACATTAATCCGGCCGATTTGAAAATCGACACCTACCGCGCCAGCGGTGCCGGAGGTCAACACGTCAACCGCACCGAATCGGCGATCCGCATTACCCACATCCCGACCGGCGCGGTGGTCGCCTGCCAGAGCGACCGTTCGCAGCATAAAAATCGCGCCACCGCGATGAAAGCGCTCAAGGCCAAGTTGTACGAGCTGGAAGAACAGAAGCGCAACGTCGAGAAACAAAAGCTCGAAGACTCGAAGAGCGACATCGGCTGGGGTCATCAAATCCGCTCCTACGTGCTGGACCAGTCGCGCATCAAAGACCTGCGCACCGGCGTGGAAGTCGGCAACACGCAGTCGGTGCTGGACGGCGATCTGGATCAGTTTCTCGAAGCCAGTTTGAAGCAGGGTTTGTAATTTCAAGTAGGGTGCGCCGCGCGCACCATTCAAGACAGGTTGGCAGACATGACCGATAACACATTTCCTTTCCTGACCCGTGTGGTGTTGCGCAATTACAAAAGTATCGCCGCCTGCGACGTGCGGCTCGGTCCTTTGACCTATTTGGTCGGCGCCAATGGTGCGGGCAAAAGCAATTTTCTGGATGCGTTGCATCTGGTGCGTGACGCGCTGATAGGGTCGCTTGATAACGCGCTGAATGTACGTAGCGGCTTGTCTGAAGTGCGTCGACGTTCCAGCGGACATCCGACCCACTTTGGCATTCGATTAGAATTCCGCTTGCGAACGGGGCAACCGGGTCACTACGCCTTTAACGTGGGCGCATTGTCTGGCGGGGGTTACGAGGTACAAACGGAGGAATGTGTTCTTGAGGGTGTTGGTAAAGGCCCGTTCTTTAAATTGGAGCGTGGCAAACTCAAAGCAACCAGTGAGACAACTTTCCCCGCCGTTACATCGGATCGCCTCGCGCTGGTCAGTGTGTCGGGTTTGGCGGTATTCCGGCCGGTCTTCGATGCGTTGACGGCGATGGGATTTTACAATCTGAATCCGAAACTCATCCGCGAGTTGCAGACACCTCAAGATGGGCGATTGTTGAAGTCGGCGGGAGATAATATCGCAAGCGTGATTGGTCATTTGGAGCGTACGGCGCCGGAATCGATGCGTATCATTCAGGAGTATCTGCAAATTGTCGTGCCGATGGTGCATGGTGTGGAACGTACTCCGGTTGGTCCAATGGAGTCCTTGTCATTCCGGCAAGACATGGCAGGTGCGAAACATCCATGGAAATTCTTAGCCCAGAGCATGTCGGACGGCACCTTGCGGGCATTGGGAGTTCTGACCGCTTTGTTTCAGGGGAATTTGGATCATGCGCCAACAGTTATCGGAATCGAAGAGCCGGAAACTGCTCTACACCCTGCAGCCTCGGGCGCGCTGCGGGAGGCATTGCAACGGGCTTCCGAACACACGCAGATTATCGTTACCAGTCATAGCCCGGATTTGCTGGACGACGTGAGGTTGTCGGCGGACGCATTGCTTGCCGTAGAAGCCAATGCCGGTGAGACCCACATTGCGCGCATTGACGAGGCCTCACGTATTGCTTTGCGAGATCACCTCTTTTCGGCAGGTGAGTTGCTGCGGCTCAATCAACTCGCACCCGACCCCACCGTGTTGGCTGCACAGGATCAACAAGAGCCCGATCTGTTCGGCGAAGTTGGGCAATGATAACCATCGTTTCGATTGTTGAGGGCGAAGCTGAAGTCGCCGCCTTCCCGGTACTGCTGCGCCGTGTAGGAGCATGGCTTTCGCCT
>JANOOV010000346.1:0-2633 GCA_031421535.1 Gammaproteobacteria bacterium | reverse complement strand
CAGCTGGCTGATGCGCTGATCCAGAGCCGATCTGAGGCGCCAAATCCATTGTGAACACTTCAGGCGATGTTGCTGCACGGCAATGAGGGGTGAGTGTGCCTGTAATTGGTTTAGCCCACGGGAGAGCCGATGGTGGTGTGTTTTTAAATAAATAGTCATGGCGGCGTTTAAACGCAACGATAAATCGTCCACACGTTGCATGGAAAAGCGCAACTGTTGACGGGGATGCCGTAGCCGTTTCAGTAATTGCTCCAGGTTACGGTGTCGCTGTTGTACGAGGGCACCTCCGGCGCTGCTTAAGCGTTGCATTAATAACGCAATTTGCTGCAGCAATTGTTGGCCATCAGGAACGAGCAATTCAGCAGCAGCAGAGGGCGTAGACGCACGTTTATCCGCGACATAGTCGGCAATCGTGGTGTCGATTTCATGACCGATGCCGGTCATAATGGGGATCGGACATTGAAAAATGGCCCGCGCTACACTTTCTTCGTTAAAAGGCCATAAATCCTCTAGGGAACCCCCACCCCTGGCCATCAGCAACACATCACACTGCTGGTGTTTTACCGCCGCATCCAATGCCTTAATCAAGCTATATTTGGCCTCGCTACCTTGTACTTGGGCAGGGTAGATGATAACGGGAATCAGCGGGAAGCGTCGGCCTAACACACTGAGAATGTCGCGGATGGCGGCGCCCGTGGGAGAAGTGATGACGCCAATACAGTGGGGATACAGCGGTAAACTTTTTTTATGGTCAGGAGCGAATATCCCTTCCTGAAATAATTTATTTTTTAGCTGTTCAAATGCACGCCGGAGCGCACCCAGTCCCATTTCTTCCATTTCAGAGACAATCAACTGGTAATCGCCCCGGCCTTCGTAAAGGCTGACTTGAGCATGGGCCAATACCGCCATGCCATCTTTGGGCATAAAAGGCGCACGTTGATTGCGGTTGCGGAACATCGCGCAGCGCACCTGGGCTTGTTGATCCTTTAAGGAGAAATACCAGTGACCCGAGGCAGGAATAGTGAAATTGGAAATTTCTCCTGCCACCCAGATCAGGGCGAAGTGCTCCTCCAAGAGCAGGCGAGCACTGCGGTTAAGCTGTGAAACAGAAAAAATTTGATCTGGGTCAGGGTGTTGGTCTGACTCAGTCACGCGGTTTCCCATTTAGGGTGCGGGGTTCGTTTTGTTGGTGTGTAAGCCCAGCATTTTATATATGGGGCAGAAATTGATAAAAGCAGTGATTAAAAGAATCAAACCGATCCAACCCCAAGGGGTATGTAATCCGGTAAAGACTTGGGTGAGCAAAAGGATACCCACGAGAATACGGATTGCTTTATCGATGCTGCTCATATTAGGACTCATGTCGGACCTCCAGATAACCATTTCAATTAACCAGATTCATTGTAACCGATATTAGCTGAGTATGCAGGTTTTGCATGGAACGGTGTTTAGGGTGGCCAGCCCATGGTGTTTTTTGTAGGTAAGTTTGGCGGCACAGGCGGATGTCTGCTAAAAAATAGGGTAATTTATCCAGATGTAGTGCCTGGAAACCCTCCATCAAGGCTAGCCCTCGCTTGCAAAGCAGATTAACACCAGCTAGCATGGGAAGCCTAGTAACCGGGGGCATTGTACGGTAAATTGAATGCAGTAAATTGTTGGGTGCAAAAACAATGATAGTGCAAGTAGGCTTAGTTCAGAAAAGCGGTGCGTCTCCACCGGCGCGAAATATGGAAATTATCGAAGGCTATTTGCGTCAAGCCGCCAGGTTAGGGTTACAACTGGTGGTATTGCCTGAGTTGCATAATGGGCCCTATTTTTGTCAAAGCCAAGACCCCGCTTATTTTGATTGGGCGGAATCCATACCCGGTCCTACCACGTTGCAGTTGGCTGCATGGGCCAAACAATACCAATTGGTGATTGTGGGCTCATTGTTTGAACGGCGCCTACCGGGGTTGTATCACAATACCGCAGTGGTATTGGACCGGGACGGCCGATTGGCGGGAACCTACCGTAAAATGCATATCCCTGATGATCCGGGATTTTATGAAAAATATTACTTCACGCCGGGGGATCAAGGGTTTCAATGTATCGATACCAGTCTGGGCCGCTTAGGGATCATGGTGTGTTGGGATCAATGGTTTCCCGAAGCAGCGCGAATCATGGCTTTATCTGGGGCGCAAATATTGATTTATCCCACCGCCATCGGCTGGGATCCACGCGATGATGACACCGAACAGCAACGCCAATTACAGGCATGGATAACCATCCAACGTGCCCACGCGATAGCCAATGGTTTACCTGTATTGGTGTGCAATCGTGTGGGTCTTGAACCCCATCCTCAAGATACGAACCCCGGCACTCAATTTTGGGGCCATAGTTTTATGAGCGATGCTTTTGGTAAGATCATGGCTATAGGGGGCAGTGAGCAATCCGGTTTGATCCATGCCACGGTGGATTTAGCCGAATGTGAAAAAATCCGCCGGATTTGGCCTTTTCTAAGGGATAGGCGTATCGATGCCTATCAACCCTTGTTGCAGCGGGCTGTGATACCCCCGGATAAAACACATTAAAATCAAATGGTTAATTAATGTCTTTTGTAACTATTCAGCGGGCTTTAAAATAAGACGTCATTC
>JANOOV010000345.1:0-6344 GCA_031421535.1 Gammaproteobacteria bacterium | reverse complement strand
GCGGGCAAGCCCGCCGCCGCCTCTTTTCCCATCAGTCCCGCCGCAAACGACGACGGACGCAGGAATAAATAGGCGACGTAGGCCGCGATGATGGCGCCAATCAAGGAGACCGGCAGCATCCAGACCCGCATCGGAATCCGGCGCTTGATGGTGTGCTGGGTGGCAGAATCATAGGTTGCGAATTCTTGTTTTGGGAACGACCACATCGTGCGAAGCGCAATCTCCCGCATCGTGCGCGACTTGACGTCATCGTTCAGTTCAGACCACGAATAAAGATTCGCGGCCTGCATGCCCATCGTGCGGACAACGTGGGTATGCCCTTCGATCAAGTTTCGCAAGAACGGATACAGCTGACCCGGCCCTTGGGTCGTCATCACGAAATCAAGTCCGCGATGGCGATGCTCGGCAAAAGACAGCACATGCTCCGGCGTCTTCTGGCCCGCCGCACTGTGCAGGTGCCCGTACCACTTCCACGCCTCATCGACGAAAATCAGCGAACCATTCGGAACGATGAAATTCCCATGCTCGTCTTTCGCGTTCCACTGCGTAGGATCGGCCAGAATCGTGCACAGTCCCGGCGTTAGTCCCTCGATCCCCGCCGCAAACAATGGCCGATCCGCTTTCACCGCCGCCGCCCGGAGTTTGGTAATCAGCAGCAGGGTTTTCCCATGCCCCGGCAGCCCTGTAATGACTTCAATAGGCATTACGTGGCCTTGGTCAAAAAGGCCTTAGCCGTCTTGATCGTCCATGCAGCAGCATACGCCGACAGAATCATGGACAGCGCAGTATCCAGTTGCATCACACCCGCCCACGCCGTCAGAGTTGCGCCAATCTCACCCGGCGCACCGGTTGAAATATGCGCTTTAATCTGATCGGTCATCGGATTAATTGCAAACTTATTAACCCCGACCGCCAGACCAAAGAATAACAAAACTTTGGCAACCAGCGCGCCCGCTTTCGCAAACAACATAATACGAAGCATATTCACTAATGCAGCAATGGCAGCGCCGCCCATAAATCAAGCCTCAACCAGTAAGCGCATACAGGCCAAGCCGGCCATTAAAACAACGAACCAGCCACCCACCGTCAACCACTGACACAGCGGCCCGGTATTAAAATTAATCGTTTGATTGAACACTGTCACCGTTGGAATGGTCGGACACGCATTACCATAACCGAATCCACTTTGATCAAGTCCACCGGGCAGCAAGTCCATATTGTTTTCCTGAATAACCCCGGTCGTGGCCTCGCCTGTACCATCGCCAAGATACTTCGAAGAATCCACAGAACCCGGACACATTGCCTCACGCAACGCCCGCGCCTTATTCGCTTGTTGATCCGTCCCGGTCACCGTCCACGGCGCATTGCAATTCGCAATATTCCCCGTTTCATTCGTCGGATTATTCTTCTCTAATTCACAGCGAGTTTTCCACGCTTGCAACGCGATCATGCCGCCGACTGGATCGCCTGAAGTCACCGGAGGACTTGCACAGGTTCCACCGCCGCCGCTTGAGCCTGTACCTTCCGGCGTAGTACCGCCGCCGCCTGTACCGTCCGCAGGCTGACCCGTTCCCGGCCCCGTTCCCGGATTCGTGCCATAGGTCGTCGTATAATTTTGGGTGGTAGTAACAACGGTCGAATTATTAATTGTGGTCGTAGTTGTAACTTTCGGCCCCGTAGCAACCAAAGTATCACCACTCGGAAGATTCAGATTCGGAGGAATAACATTCGGGCCAGCATTTCGGGTTTGCTTTATGTTGCCGTCGTTTTGCTCGCCGGTTTGCGAAGGTTGCCAACAAATCTGTTTCCCCGTGGTCGCAGTGTGACACTGCTCATTGTTAGGCTTTACACAGTAAGTCTGTCCAGATCCAGCAGGCGTGCACTCTTGCGGCTTAGGCGGTTGTATCAGTTGAGCAGGCGCAGGATTGGAAGGACTTCCCGGCGGACAAGACGCGCCGCTATATTCAAAACGTGCAGAAGTTATTGTTTCGCCGAAACCATTAACAAAGGTCGTGGCCCCATCTTGTGGAGTCATTAAACAACCCATTCCGGGGCAATACGTTGAACCAGTAAAAGACCTGCGACCAGTACCAAGATCAACATTAAGCGCACGACATTTTGCATCATCCATGCAAGTTCCAGGATTATAGGAATCCTCTTTGTAACCTCCCGGACATGAACAAGTATTAGTGGCGGGATTCCAAGTACGCCCGGACGGACAACCCGAAACATAAAACGTCGCGCCGACGTAACTAGTCCCAAGATAGGCCATGAACATTGAATATTCAGGTTCGTCCCGGCATTCACGCGTACGAGAATCACCGATCCAATTACCATTAATAAACGCATCACAATCCGCATATGCCTGTGGTTTAGAACATTGGGACTCTGGTCCAACACATTGACGTGTATAAGCAGCCGCGCGGCCACTGAAGAAAAAAGAGAACAACAAAGCAACAAGAACAAACGCCAAGCGCCGTGCAATCGCATTGGCGAAAATGCGCGAGAAGTTCATTCGCCGAATACCAACGCCAGCGCGCCGAGAAATGCGAGAAGAAAAATCCAACCTTCCATTGCAACGCACTCCCAGGACTTGTTAAAAATCCCCCGGCAGCCCACCTGCCGAGGGATGGACGGTTACAGCGCGCGACGCACCCACTTGTACACCTTGATCCCAACGAAAATCAGGAGCACGGCGGCACCAATGGCCGCAATCGGAGCCGCACCGGCACCGATGGCAGACACCACCGCCGTTACGTCAACCGATTGGGCAGCAGCAGAACCGGAAACCAGCAGCGCACCAAAAAACGCCGCCACCTTGGAACGCAGATTCTTGAACATGAAATTACCCTCTACAACGGCAGCCGCAAGGATTGCGGTCTATCCGATCTCATTGAGCGCTTTGCGTAACATCTTGAAGACGTACGCAATCCCCCAGAGCAACGCGATGGCGCCGCTGATTAAAGCAGCGCCCTCGAGTGTCATTGTTGGAAATCCCCTTTCCTGCGGATTCCAGAACGGAACCGCGCAAGTGCCCGTGGCCGCCGTGTAGTCGGCTTCCATGCACGTCTGCACCAGCACGACCCCGGGCATGGGTTACGGCTTGGCTGAAAGCGGTACAGGCGAAAGCTTTAAGCGGCCCATCTGCACCGATCCGAAGTCCGAGACTTTCAGCAGTTCGAGCGGGTTGAAGCTGTAGCGTCCAAGCTTGAACGGCTCTGCACCCTTGTCCAGAGCGACCCGGCATCGGTTACGCATGTAAGGCGTTTCGATGCTGGCGTCTTGCTCGGTAATCGACCAATCCTTGCCGTTCTTGTTGCCGGATTTGGTCTCAGTGTGTTCGCTGGTGAAGGTTACATAGGCGAGGTCATTGTTCATTGTCAGATTCCATAGTTGAGTGAGAGGTTCTAGTTTCAGTGTCGTGCGTTTGGTTCAAGAGCAACATCTGACGCAAGGGTGGGGTCAAGCTAAGACCCCCCCTACCCCATCGCTCGCGGGCAGATGGAGGGCTTGCCGACCGCCCGGACGCCTGCGTGGCGCTCTCCGTGCGTGTGATGCGTCCGTGCTTCACCTTGGGTTCCACCTCAAACAACCTGGGCGGTCTTGCCGTGCCGAAATTCTTGGAGAAGTCCACTTCTCCATCCTTCGTCACGTACTTGCTTACGTAGGAATTAACGTCGTCCTGACTGCGTGGTGGCTCAATCTGATTTCGGCCGAAGTGGTTGAACCACCATTCGTGCCATTCGTAGCGAGAACAACAGGCGTCAAGATCGCGGTCGGGTGCAGCGAGAACGGCGTGGAAATGAACCTTGCCGTCTTTGTGGAACTCTTGACCGCGTGCCCAAACAACCGCATGGCGCGAGCGTCCGCGCGTTTCGCGCTGGTCGCCGTAGATATGGTCATCGAGTGCGCGAATGAAGAACCGGAAAGCCTTGTCGGCCTTCTCCGGGTGCATTCCACCGCTGGCGCGTTCGTGATCACGGGCAAAGGTCAGCGTGGTGAACCAGTGCCAAGGCTCACGCGCGAGGATCGCGGCGTAGGCATCGCGTGCGCGCGTATCGTGGACACCGTAGAGCTCGGGCTGGTCAACGAGCGGGATGTGACCGCGAGGCGATTCACTCGAGAGCAGATCGCCACCCCGCACCCGGTGCAGAAGGTCAAAGCCTCGCGGCTCGTCGGGTGTGTCCGTTCGCTCATCGGTCCCCCGCAGAGGTAGCAGGGGGAGTTCGAAAAGTGCAGGGGCAATGGCTTGCACATCACGTGGCCGCGGCAACAGGCGGTGATGGTGCGTAGCCATTGGACTCGCACAACGCGACTAGGCACGCGTGGTGCGTGTCCAACCAGAACAGGCGCTTGGCGGTGGCGTTGTTGAACAGATCGAGCTGATGGCCGCGGATGACGGCAGCGGCGGAACTGGCGTCTTCAAATTCCTGCCAAGCGACTTCGGCAGCGGCTTCGATGACCTGTTTCATGCCCCCTCCCCTTGCACGGCCGGGACGACGACGACGAGCAGGGGAACCCAGCCGCCGGGGGCAGTCCCGGCCGGGTGCCCCGAATTCCAAGGCTCTTGAAATTCACGCGTGATTCAATACCCTTGAATTCCGAAATACAAGGGGCATGAAGATGAACGCGACAAATAAATTGCTTGACAAATGGACCGCAATGCGCTCCGCCAAGCTGGGCGGGCCTCTCACGCAGACGGCGATCGCGATCGAATTCGGCTTAAAGCCGTCGGCAGTTTCGAATTACAAGGTAGGTTTGTCGCAAGCTGCGCCGCATGTCGTGGAAAAGATGGCGAAGGACCTGAACGAAAACCCCGCCGCGTGGCTGGCTTTGGTCGAGTCCGAGCGGGCGAAAGATGCCGGCGATCGCCGGACTTGGGCGCGGGTGGCACGGCAGCTCGGAGTCGCCGCCGTTGTCACGTTATGTGCAGTCGTGACGCCGGGGAAGTCCGCCCCGCTTGCTTCTTCGGCTTCGACGGTCGACGTCCGGGGAGTGCCTATTATGTCCAAGGAACGCCGGCGTTGGTGGCGCCGCAGCCCTTTCGGCGAGCGCCGCGCCGCGTAGCCGCTTGGAATCGCAATGCGCTACCGTGCGCGCCTGATTCAGGGGCGAAACAGCATGACGGAATGGCGCGACACCGATCACATCGATCCGGGTGGGCACTGGCTGGGCTGGAAGCTGCGCGGGCGCGTACTGGTGTCGCCCGACCATGACCGCATCACCCCCGAACGCCTGCGCGGCCTGCTGTTCTGCGAGTCCCTGCGGCTACGACGGGACAAAGCCAGAGCGGTTTTGCAGAGAGGTGTCATCGTCGCGTCATTTGCCGACCGAGTGCGCGAGTTGCGTCCAGATGCAGGCATCTCGAGCGCGGGTGAGGCGTGAAGCGTCACCGTGGGCTGCGCCCACAACACCGGCTGGTCAGCTACCCTTGCCGCTGCGCGATCGCGCGCCAAGAGGGGTGTCATGGCAAAAACAGGCTGGCAAGCTGCAGCACTGCTGATGGGAAGCCTCGCCATCATGCTGGGAGCCGCCGCATGGAACACAAATCGGGCGCTCGCAGTGGCTTATCACGATTTGAGAAAACGGGAGGCACCGGCTTCGATCGACGCCGTCGACCCGATGTACTCAGCACCGGCAGAGCGTTGCGAGCCGGACACCCTAGGCGTTCCCGAGCGCGCAGAAATTCAGGGTACGCGCTGCATTGGCGGACAGCGGTTCGAGAAAGCCGGCAACGAATGGAAGCAGATAGGCCCCTGCTGATCTGGTAAAGCAGGTTTCAGGGCACGCTGCCGGGATTGTTGACGATGCCGAAATCGCCGTAGCCGCTCACCTGCCCCGCCTCGAGTGGGACCACTTGTGAGGCGTTTTCCGCGGACATGGCAGCTTTGCCCTGCCCTGCCTCACCGCCGCTGGTGCTGACCCGCTTAGGCGCCTTGTACGGGTCATAAGCATGACCAATGCGGGCCACCATGCGGCAGGTTGCTGCATCGACCGCGTACGGTGTGCCTTGCTCGGTCATGCAGCCGCAGGAGGCGCCCACCCGTGAACCGTCGGCCTGAACGCCGGCGTTTGCACTCAGACAGTACAGCTGAGGCTCCGCAGCCACCCGGCGCTTGTCATAGGCAGGAGCAGAGGCAGGAATCGCCGGATGCCGTGGCGTAAAATTCGCAAAGTACTCGGCGACCGCCTCAGGCTTGTGCGCATCGACCGCCGACACTGCAGCAGGCTTGCCAGTGATCGGCGCGGGGGGGCCGCCCCCCCCCCCCACCTTTAACCACCCGACCCCCCCCCACCCACACCGGCGCCCGAAAAAAAATGCAGCCGGGGCGGGCGGGATGGCG
>JANOOV010000344.1:0-4476 GCA_031421535.1 Gammaproteobacteria bacterium | reverse complement strand
ACTTCAGCGTCTTTGATGAAGGCCAACAGGCCGTCCACCACGGCGGCGAATAGCGGTTTGTCGGCGAGAAATGCGGTGCTGATACCGTGCACGGCCTGCGCGCCCGCGTCCACTTCGCGGTTGGGCCGGATGTAGTGATGGAAATGATTTTTGGTAACACGCCGGTTGATGATTTCCACGCAACCGACTTCGATGATGCGATGCCCTTGCGTCGGCTCAAGGCCGGTGGTTTCGGTATCGAGAACAATTTGTCGCATGGCTTGCTCCTTCAGTGGGTTAACGAAAAGACTTACGTCCAAAAAATAATCTAAACGGCGCTACCGTGCGAACCCATGCCGGGTAGCTGCGCAACCCTACACGCAGGGCGCACCATAGGTCAGGCTGCGAAGCTGCCTGACAAAATTGCTATTTTCCCAGCATCTCATCAATGGCGCGATTCGCCAGTTGGTCGGCCAGTTCGTTTTCCGCATGGCCGGTGTGACCGCGCACCCACAGCCAGGTGACCGCATGTTGACTTGCGGCGCGATCCAGCCGTTCCCACAGATCGACGTTCTTCACCGGCTTTTTGTCAGCGGTCTTCCACTGACGGCGTTTCCACTGCGGCACCCACTCGGTAATGCCGGACTTGACATATTTAGAGTCGGTCGTGAGCGTCACGTTGCAACGCTCCTTCAGCGCTTCCAGCGCCATGATCGCCGCCATCAACTCCATACGGTTGTTGGTGGTGTGGGCTGCGCCGCCCAGCAGATGTTTTTCGTTGTTGCCGGAACGCAGCAGCGCACCCCAGCCGCCCGGCCCCGGGTTGCCGCGACAGGCGCCATCGGTGAACACATGCACTTCTTTCAACCTAGAAACCTCAGTTGGACGGCCTGTGGAGTGCGACCCGTTGGGTACAGGGCAAGGCGCAACGAGCAAGGAATAGCGAGCTATTCCGATGATTCCCATCCGCGCTGGTTTTGCGCGGGGTGGGACGAGTTGCAACGCAGCCATGTGCACAACGGGGCGTGCTCCGCAGGCCGTAGCGGGCCTCACCCACAGGGTGAAGTCTGTTTAAACCGTAAATCTCAACTGTTACACACACTTGCTTATGCCTTGTAGCGGTCAACTGAGGTTTCTAGGTTTAAGATCGCGGTCATTCTTTATGTTCACGGTTTTGCGGCTCGGCGATGCCGTGCGGAATCAGGCTGCGGCGCGGCTTCCAGCGCGGCTTGATCGGCGTCAGCGCAATCACGCGTTTGCGGCCGACGAGAATGAACGCCGCGCCGAACACCGGCCACAGGCGCGCGCCTAAGGTATCCAGCAGCGCCAGGCTGTCCATAAAGCCAGGATGGCGCAGCGGCGGGCGAAAGAAAAAATTCTTGCAATACACCGCATCGAAGCTCAGCAGCGACAGCCAGTCTTTCAGGCGCACGCTGCCCAAGGCGCGCCCGCACCACGGTGGCTGCTTGCGCCAACGCAAGATCCAACGCCACGGCAGCCAGCAACTCCACGGATTAAAACCCACGATGACCACATGCCCTTCCGGCACCAGCACGCGATCAATTTCGCGCAGCACTTGATGCGGGTCGGCGGAGAATTCCAGGCTGTGGTGCAACACCACCACATCCACGCTTTGCGATGCTATTGGTAACGCTGTGGCACTTCCGCGCAGCGCCACGGCCTGCAATTCAGCCGACAAGGTATGCGCTTCCCGGTCGAGTAGCACGCGATGGGTGATGCGTGTGGCGCCGAGAATATACTCGTCGGCATACACCCCCACCTGCAACACATGGAACCCGAATAAATTGCACAACACGCTGTCGAGCTCGGCGCGTTCGGCGTCGAGCACGCGCCGCCCCAGCCCCACCGCATACCAGTTACGCAGCTTGGCGCGCACGGCGTGCAATGGCCCACAACTGTGATCGCGCTTGCGTGGCGGTTTGATAATCATGGGCTTGAGATTCTGTTGACGCGAAGAAGTGTCATTATAGTCGTGCAAGCTTACCGCCAATCACCATTCCCTTGACGGCGCATTAAAGAACTGGGTAGCTTGCCCGATGTTTTATGGTGTCGTTCAACAACGCTAGCGCGGCAACAGCACACACATCAAGCCATTTCGCAGGTGAAGCAATGAACAGGGCACGAATAGGCTCAAGCATCGTATTTGCTTTGGCGGTGATCACCGCCACGGGCGGTTGCGCATGGAAAGCGCACACGCCGCCGCGCGCCGATGCTGAAAACGCAGACGCTAAAGAGATCGAGATCAGCGGCGATGAACCCGCGCCGGTCATCGTGCATGACACTGCGCCCGACGCCGACGACGACAACATTGCGTTGCGGTTCACCGGCAAGCCCGAGGACGTGCTTCCCGTCATCGACGCCAATGCGCAGCCGATTATTCTCAACACGCCGGTCGCCGCGCAACGCCCGAAAGATGATTTATGGCAACGCATTCGCAACGGCTTCAAACTGAACCACGACCACAGAAAAGTGGCCGGAGACATCGCCTGGTTCCAGCGCAATCAGGATTACATCAATCGCCTCATTGACCGCGCGGAGCCATATCTTTACATGATTGTTGAAGAAACCGAACGCCGTGGCATTCCGCTGGAGATTGCGCTGCTGCCGGTGGTTGAAAGTGCGTTTCAACCGTTTGCCTACTCGCACGGGCGCGCGTCCGGCATCTGGCAGTTTATTCCCGGCACCGGCCGAATGTACGGCCTGAAACAAAATTGGTGGTACGACGGCAGGCGCGATGTGTATGCCGCAACCCGCGCGGCGCTGAGCTACCTGCAAACGCTCGCCGAATATTTTCACGGCGACTGGGAGCTGGCGCTCGCATCGTACAACTCCGGTGAAGGCACGGTGATGCGCTCGGTACAGCGCAACAAGCGCGCCAAAAAACGCGCTGATTTCTGGAACCTGAAACTGCCGCTCGAAACGCGCGGTTATGTGCCGCGATTATTGGCCGTAGCCACCATCATTGATGACCCCGAACGCTATGGCCTGACGCTGCGCTCGCTGCCCAACAAACCGTATCTGGCGCGGGTGCCGGTGGACGGACAAATCGATCTGGCGTTCGCCGCTTATCTGGCCGAGATCAATCTCGAAGAGATTTACCAATACAATCCGGCGTTCAATCGCTGGGCCACCGACCCGGACGGCCCGCATTACCTGCTGTTGCCGGTGAACACCAGCGAAGTTTTCAGTCAGCGCATCGCACAGTTTCCGCTGGAAAAGCGCGTGCGCTGGGAAAGTCGGCGCCTGGCGGAAGGCGAAACCCTGGCGTCGGTGGCCCGCGCCTATGGCACCACGGCGGAGGTGCTGGAACGCATCAATAATGTCAAGGCCAACAAGGTACGCGCCGGACGCGACGTGGTCATTCCGCTGTCGATGCACACGCTGGACGAAACCGCGCTGGTTCCGATTGAGCCCGTGACGCCGGAAAAAATCGCCGAGGAAAGTTCGCCCGCTCCGGAAAAAATCACCTACCGGGTACAGCGCGGCGATACCCTGTACGCGATTGCCCGCAAACACGATGTGGAGGTGCAAGAGATCGTGCAGTGGAACAACATGAAGAGCATCCACGATCCGCTCATTCTCGGCCGCACGCTGGTGCTGTGGTCGCAGCCGCCCGAGCCCGAACCCGAGCCGGTGATGATGCCGATGATGGTCAGCGTACCGCTCGCGGGGCCACCGGAAGACAGCGTGCTGCGGCAGATCAACTATGTGGTCCGCCGTGGCGACACCCTCGCGCGCGTGTCGGAACGATTTAAAGTCACGATCCAGGAAATCCTCAGCTGGAACCGCCTGCCGAAAAACAAACGCCTGCGTCCGGGGCAAAGAATCACCCTGCATATCGACGTTCGGACACAGTAAAGGAACCTCTGAAGAACTCCCTAAAAAAGGCGCTACCAGAAAGGGCAGGATCACGATGAGCGAGATCACCCTCGAACGCTGCGACGACTATTGGCGGGCCCGCTTCCTTGCGATGGGCAGCCCCTGCGAATTGCTGGTCGATCACGCCGACCGCGCACATGCCGCGCAACTCGCCGAGGCGGCGTTTAGCGAAGCCAAGCGCATCGAACAAAAATTCAGTCGCTACCGTGATGACAACATCGTGCACACCCTGCACCGCAATCACGGCGCGCCCGTCGCCGTGGATGAAGAAACCGCCAAGCTGCTCGATTACGCCGATCTGTGTTACCGCTTGAGCGACGGCCGATTCGACATTACCTCGGGCGTGCTGCGCAAGGTGTGGAAATTCGATGGCAGCGACCGCGTACCCGCCGCAGCGGACATTGCCGCACTGCTGCCCCGCATCGGCTGGAACAAGGTGACGTGGTGCAAGCCCGAGCTCACCTTGCCCGTCGGCATGGAGATCGACTTCGGCGGCATCGGCAAGGAATACGCCGTGGACAAAACCGCGCAACTGCTCACGACCGGCAGCACCACCAGCATGGTGGTTAATTTCGGCGGCGATTTATTCGTGACCGG
>JANOOV010000343.1:0-5444 GCA_031421535.1 Gammaproteobacteria bacterium | reverse complement strand
CTTGACGTCCACGCATACGAAATTAGCGGCCGAGGGAATGACCGCAAAACCTCGCTGCATCAAACCGTCTGTCAGTTGTGTCAGCCCCTTTTTGTTCACGTCTTGCGTGTTCGACAAATGCGCGTGATCGCCCAGCGCCGCCTGTGCCGCGACCAGCGCGAGCGAATTGACGTTGAACGGCGCACGCACCCGGCTCAACAGGTCGGCCACGTCCGGATGCGACACCGCGTAGCCGACACGCAAACCGGCTAGGCCAAACGCCTTGGAAAAGGTGCGCGTCACAATCACGTTCGGATATTTTGCAAGCCACCGCATCGCATCTGCATAATCGTCAAGACCCAGCGCTGTGCCGAATTCGAAATACGCTTCATCCATGACGATCATCACCTGCGCGGGCACGTGGTCTAAAAATCTTTCCAGCGCGGTGCGGGTCAACCAAGTGCCGGTGGGGTTGTTGGGATTGGTGACGAACACCAGCTTGGTATTGGCGTTGATCGCCGCGCGCATCGCGTCCAGATCGTGACCGTAATTCTTCGCGGCAACCAGAACCGGCGTCGCACCGATGGCCTGCACAATGATGGGATACAGCAGAAAACTGTATTGCGAAAACACCACCTCCTGACCCGGCGCAACGAACACGCGCGCGGCCAGTTCCAGCAAGTTGCTTGATCCGTTGCCCAATGTAACCTGCTCCGGCTGCACACCATGCTGTTGCGCCAGAAGATTTTTCAGCACATACGCGCCGTCGTCGGGGTAGCGTTCGAGCTGCGTTAAATGGTCACGTAGTGCCGCGAGCGCTTTGGGGCTGGCACCCAACGGATTTTCGTTGGACGCGAGTTTTATCGCGTTTTTTACGCCGTATTGGCGCTCCAGCTCTTCAACCGGCTTGCCGGGCACATAGGGTTTGAGTGAACGCACGCCGACGACGGCGAGATCGAAAAACGCAGGACGCGACATGAATAGTTACCTGAAAGCCTGATCCAGAATATCAGCTGGCTATTCCGCGCGCAAAAAACACCGCACCAACAAGTCGAGCAGTCGCTGGCGCACACCCACGCGAAAAAGCGCATCGTAAACCCCGATGCGCTTCCTGTTCGCGCGACAAAAAGTCCAACAGCCCGATTAGCTTAACCCGGCCATGTCATCTTCTGATCCACGGCCACGCCGTCCTCAATCGTCCCTTTGGGCAGTGAATTCGCTTTCGCCTGAATCACCACGTAATACAGATCCTGGTCGGAATTATTTCTCCACGCCCGCACTCCCGCCGGCGCAACACGTATTGCCGTGCCCTCTTTTACGTCGATCACTTGTCCATCGATTTGAAACTGGCCTTTTCCTTTCAGGAATAAATACAGCTCTTCGTGTTCCTGATGTCGGTGATAAAACGGCATGGCCGCGCCGGGAGGGAATTTATTGAACGAGACTTCCATTCCGGTCAGAGCCAAATCGTTCTTCAAAAACTTCTTCCCCTTGACCGCAGACGGCAGCAACGGAGTGCTGAACGCATATTGATCGATCTTTTCCAGTGCGCCAATTTCATAAACAGCATGGTTCTTACTCATACACGACTCCTTCTCGATGGGTTTAATTTCCGGCGGCGCCGGTGTTGTTTTCGCATTCGCAATTTAATTTTTTGCGCATGCTTGATTCAGGATGCTATTTGAATTCAATATATGTTCAATAACATATTAAGGAGCGCATCGTCATGCCGTACTCACCCGAACATAAACAAAACAGCAGAGAACAGATTTTGAGCGGCGCGATGCATTTGTTTTCGCGCAAAGGTTTCGCAAACGTTTCGATCGACGAGTTGATGGCCGAAGCCGGTATGACGCGCGGCGCGTTTTACGCGCACTTTAAATCCAAGAGCGTGTTGTACGCGGAAGCGGTCATGTTCGCCGCGATGAATTCGCAAGTCATAACGAAAATGAACCCGGACGATACCGAGCTGAGCTGGTTTAAACGGGTAGTGGACACCTACCTTGACATATCGCATGTAGAGATGGCTGTCTCGCCCTGCCCGCTGGCATTTCTGGCCACCGATGTCGCCAGCAGCGACCCCAAAGTGCGTCAGGCGTACACCGAAGTGTATAAGGGACTGGTTAAATTATTCGACGCCCATCGACCGCCGCGCATGGCAAAAAGCGATCCTGATATCAATTTGGCCATCACCGCGCTTATGATCGGCGGCGTTGCGATCAGCCGCGCGCTGCATGACAAAACTCTGGTAAAGCAATTGTTGAACACCTGCCGATCCATCGCCTATCGATTGGCGCAGGGGAAATAGCAACAACAGGGACGGGCTATGTTGAAGTTACATTGGAATTGGAAGCGATTCGGACTCGTTGGCCTGGTGCTGCTGATGGCGTTTGGTGAATGGAAATGCTTCCGGGGTGATGAGCAGGTTTTTGCTCACGATGTTGACCGCTTTAATTACGGTTCGCTGGGCGCCGAACTGCTCGCCGGAATTCCTTACCCCATCTTCGCGGTGCTGCCGCAGGTGCTTCCTGATTTACTCGAACGCCACGCGACGCAGGGCTGGGGCGCACAGAAAGCCAAGCCTGCAAGTTACGCTGCATTCGGTTTGGCGCGGGAACCGGAACATCCGTTGCCTGTTGGCTTCTCAATAAAACAGCTGGGCTACGCACGCGTCACGGTCAATTGTGCACTCTGCCACACCACGGTTTACCGGCTGCAAGCCGACGAGGCCCCGCGCTTTGCCTTCGGCGGCGCGGGTCACAGCGCCGATATTCAAGGGCTGCTGCGCTTTCTGTTTGCCGCTGCGCGCGATCAGCGTTTCACCGCCACTGCATTGTTGCCTGCAATCACGGAGAAGTTCCAACTCGATTGGGTCGACCGGGCGCTTTACACTGCGGTATTGATTCCCGCAACACGCTTTGCGTTGCATATTGCCGAAGGGCAATTGGCGTGGATGAACGACAAGCCCGCGTGGGGGCCGGGTCGTGACGATGCGTTCAATCTGCCGAAATATGTCCTCACCCAGGCGCCGTGGGACGACACCGTGGGCAACACTGACTTCCCCGCGCTCTGGCACCTGGGCGAACGTGCCGGACAATTGGTTCATTCCGGCGGTGAGGCCCGCAGCGTCGCCACGGTGATCGCCAGTTCGGCGTTGGGTACCGGGTCACTACCCTTCGGTGAATTCGAGGAACGCAATCTGTGGATCGAAAAATTCTTGAGCGACCTCTCGCCACCGCCTTTTCCCGGGCCGCGCAATGCGCTGCTGGGGTCGCGCGGCGCCAGCGTGTTTAGCGCCCACTGCGCCCGCTGCCACGCACGCAACCGCGCACGCACCGGAACCGCAATTCCGCTGGAAGAGGTGGGCACCGATCCGGAACACGTACAGACCTGGCAACCCCAGCACGCCGCGCGCATGAACACGCTCACTGGAGCGCTAGGCATGCGCAACGCTGAACTGCAAGGCGCACAGGGCTACGTCGCGCGCCCGCTGGTCGGCGTGTGGCTGCTCGCGCCCTATCTGCACAACGGCTCGGTACCGACCTTGCACGATTTGCTCACGCCCCCGGAGCTGCGCCCGCAGCTCTTCTTTCGCGGTTACGACGTCATTGATCCAGACAAGGTGGGATTCATCGCAACCGGCCCGGAAGCAGAAGCGCACGGCTTTCGCTTCGACACCCAGCAACGCGGTAACAGTAATGCGGGGCATAACTACGGCACCACGCTGCCGGATACCGACAAGCAGGCCTTGCTGGAATATCTCAAGACACTTTGAACAAAAGGGCGCTGAACTTGACGACCCGCTGAAAACCCCAGGATCACCCTCCTGTTGTTACTTCGGACGTCCGCCCATATCGATGGGTTGGCCTTCGGAGAGCGAGCTGACATAGGTGACCAGTGCAGCAAGTTTAGCGCTGCCATAGTCAGGCGCAGTGCCCTTGATTTCGCTGATGCAGTGCCGGATCTGGTCGCTCAACGTAAACACTTTTTCGAAGCGCGGATGGTAGCGCGGAAAAATCGCCGCCGCGTTGTTCAGCGCCGGAATTTTTTTCCCGTCGGGAAACGCACTACCGGATTTACCGCCATCGGGATGGCAGCTGCTGCAGGTCTTGCCGTTACCGCCAAACGTTTCTGACTGAAACAGCTTCTGTCCTTGATTGACCGTATCGCTGAGCGGCCCGGATTCCAACTGCACCGGATCGGCAACAACCGAAGTTTGCATCCCGAGGAATACATAGAATCCGAGCCCGGAAAGCATCGTGAGGGTACGAATCGCGTATTGATTTTTCATGCGTTGAGACTCCGCTGACGTAGTGAATTAGACGTAGTGAACTAATTATAGCGGCATCTCGGCGTATTGCTGGAAAGCCTCAATGGCGCAATTGAATCGGGCGTAGCCAGAAGATTTTTTACCGTCGTACTACAATTTAAAATCAACCTCGAGTATTTTTCGAGCGCGATCCAAGCGGTACCTGAAAAAGCGGGTCTATGCCCTTAGAGATATTTGATATCTCCATACATAAGTCTATAAATAAGAACTTGCTAATTAACTTAACTACAAAGAGGTGTTGCCATGAGCGGATTGATTCCCGGATTCCCCCACAACGGTGTTGTGACTATTAACCGCGTGCTTCTCAAGAGCGGGTTTACCCTCTCGGATCTTGAAGAGCGCGTGGCCATGCTGTGCGAGAACGTCAAGACTTATCATTCCACCACGGGTTTCGTTGGCGGGTTCGTCTGCGTGAATACTGGCGCGGTGTCGAATGAAGGCAGTACGGTGGGTCAGGTGGTGCAGAACGAATTGAAAGGCCGTGAGGCATTAATCACCACCTTCTGGACCTCGTTCGAAGAACATGAGCAGTCACACCGCAGCGAAACGTTTCAACCGCTATTTCAACGTGTACTGGACATTTGCGAAAACGGTAACGAAGAAATCGCTTACGACATGTTGTGGTCCGGCAAGGCCTACGACGCAGAGCAAGCGCAGGCGGCTAAAGATTCCAAGAAACAATTTCAGACGGCGTAATTTTCAACGCGATTTGGTCTTAGGAAAACTGTCGACGCCGATTGAAACCGGCATCGCGCGTCTCGTGGAGTGGTATCGCGGGTATTACAAATCCTGAGTAATAACAGAGCCAGCGGCAGCGCATCGGGAGGGGTGGTACTCCACCACCACCGCCAGTTCCCGCGACTACGATAGTGATCACCCGCGAAGTGGACACCCGGGCATCGACTGTCCAAGTTGCGCATACGCAATATGCACGCTGGCTCAGCGGCGTCGTGAACGCGATTTCGGCCCAGCGCCGGGTTGCAGATCAGTAAGTTTTGTAAGGCAAAAACTTTCCGCTGATGACGATATGCACGCGATCACCCTTGGGGTCGGGTTCGCGGGTGATGTCCATCGAAAAATCGATGGCGCTCATGATGCCGTCGCCGAATTCTTCGTGAATCAGTTGTTTGAAGGT
>JANOOV010000342.1:0-2667 GCA_031421535.1 Gammaproteobacteria bacterium | reverse complement strand
GCGCCGTTTTTCGGAAGACGACTTTCGCGAATTCGATTACGTGCTGGCGATGGACTCGGAGAACTACAGCAATCTCAGCGACGCCTGCCCGCCCGAGGCGCGCTACAAATTAAAAATGTATCTGGAGTTCGCGCCCCACCTGAACGAACTCGACGTGCCGGATCCTTACTACGGCGGCGAGCTGGGTTTCGAGCGGGTGCTGGATTTGGTCGAAGCCGCTGCTGAAGGTTTGGTCGAACACATCCGCAAAACACATCTGGATTATTGATCCTCCGGCCCAATGAAGTTTGAAGTTGTAGAGCTCCTTCCCCCTGCAAGGGGGAAGGCTGGGATGGGGGTGTGCAAGCACACTGTGTTTTCGATTACCCCCATCCTAACCTTCCCCCTTGCAGGGGAAGGGATACTTTTTTTGCGCCTATGAACAGTAATGGTGGGGAATATCTAGCGTGCGCATGGCGCACGTTACTTTCTGATGAGTAGTTCTTTCAGCCGGTACAGCGCTGCGTGGGCGTCGCGCGGGGTGAGTGTGTCGGGATCGATTTTTTCCAGGGCGTGCAGCGCGGGACAGGCAGCCGTGGGCGCGAACAGCGCCAGTTGTTGTTGAGGTGCGGAGGGGTGCGTCGCGTGATTTTCCAGTTCGCGTAATTTTTGTTTGGCGCGTTCGATCACCGCGCGCGGTACGCCTGCAAGCGCCGCAACTTGCAAGCCGTAACTCTGGCTGGCCGGGCCGTTTTTTACCGCGTACATGAACACGATGTGGTCGCCGTGTTCGACGGCGTCGAGATGCACGTTGGCGCAACTGTCATGGGTTTCGGGCAGGGTGGTGAGTTCGAAGTAATGCGTCGCGAATAACGTGAATGCGCGCACGCGGCGGGCGATGTCTTCCGCACAGGCCCAGGCCAGCGACAGGCCGTCGAAAGTGCTGGTGCCGCGCCCGATCTCGTCCATCAACACCAGGCTATTTTCGGTCGCGTTGTGCAAAATGTTCGCGGTCTCGGTCATTTCCACCATGAAAGTCGAACGCCCGCTGGCCAGATCGTCGGCGGCGCCGATGCGCGTGAAAATGCGGTCGAGCTCGCCGATGACCGCGCGGCGCGCGGGCACGTAGCTGCCCACATGCGCGAGCAGCGCGATGAGCGCGGTCTGGCGCATGTAGGTGGATTTGCCGCCCATGTTGGGGCCGGTGATGATCAGCATGCGGCGCGCATCGTTGAGGCGCACGTCGTTGGGAATGAACGGTGCGTCGCTGACTTGCTCGACCACCGGATGTCGGCCGCCCTTGATGTCGACACCGGGGCGCTCGCTTAATTCCGGGCAGGTCAGGCTCAGCGCGTCGGCGCGTTCGGCGAAGGTGTTCAGCACATCCAGCTCGGCCAATGCGGATGCCGCGTCTTGCAACGCGGCGAGGTGTGTGAGCAGTTGGGCCAGCAATTCCTCGTACAGCGTTTTCTCGCGCGCCAGCGCGCGTTCGCTGGCGCTGAGAAATTTATCTTCGAAGGCTTTGAGTTCCGGCGTGATGTAACGCTCCGCGCCTTTGAGGGTTTGGCGGCGGATGTAATCTTCGGGGACTTTTTCGCTTTGCGCCCGTGTCACTTCGATATAGAAACCGTGCACGCGGTTGTAATTCACTTTCAGGTTCGCGATGCCGGAGCGGGCACGCTCGCGGGTTTCCAGTTCGAGCAGGAATTGGTCGGCGTGGTCTTTCAGGCCGCGCAGTTCATCCAGTTCCGCGTCGTAACCCGGCGCGATCACGCCGCCGTCGCGAATCAGCGCGGGCGGGGTTTCGATCAGCGCGTGCTGCAACCGCGCGTGCACTGCGGGATCAACGTCCAGACGTTGGCGTAACTGTTTTAAAAGCAGCGCGTCCATACTGGCAAGTTGCGCACGTAAATCCGGCAAGGCGCCCAGCGCGTTACGCAGTTGCGCCAGGTCGCGCGGCCGCGCTGATTGGAGCGCGACGCGCGCCAGAATGCGTTCCACGTCGCCGATGCCGCGCAGCACACTAAATAAATTTTCATAATTACGGTTGTCAAGCAGTGCGCCCACGCTTTGCTGGCGCAAGCGCAACTCGCTACGTGCGCGCAGCGGCCGGTTCAGCCAGCGGCGCAGCAGGCGGCTGCCCATGGTGGTGGCGCTGTAGTCAAACACTGCGGCCAGGGTGTGTTCGCCGCCGCCTGCGAGGTTGGTGTCGATTTCCAGATTGCGGCGCGTCGCGGCGTCGAGAATCACGCTGTCTTCGCGCCGTTCCACGCGCAACGCGCGCAGGTGCGGCAGTGCGGCGCGTTGCGTTGCTTGCACGTAGTTCAACAGGCAACCGGCGGCAGCCAGCGCCACCGACAATTCGTCGGCGCCAAAGCCGGACAAATCCTTGGTGCCGAATTGCGCGATCAACAAACGCCGCGCGGCGTCGCGTTCAAAATGCCACGGCGGTTGTTTGCGCACTCCCGCGCGCGCTTGCACGGCGGCGGGTGCGATCCACTGTTCATCGATCAGCAATTCGGCCGGTTGCAGGCGCTGCAATTCGCCCAGCAGCGCTTCGTCGCCGCGCACTTCCATGACGGTGAAGCGGCCGCTGCTCACGTCGAGCACCGCCAGTCCATAGTGTTCGCCGTGCGCGTGCAACGCGACGAGCAGATTATCGCGGCGCTCTTCGAGCAGCGCTTCGTC
>JANOOV010000341.1:0-7957 GCA_031421535.1 Gammaproteobacteria bacterium | reverse complement strand
CATCACCTATCCCGGTGAGCTGGGGCAGAAAATTTTTGACGGCGTGAGCAAAGAAGCCTGGCAGCGCTGGCTGAAACATCAAACCATGCTCATGAATGAAAATCGCCTCACGCCGATCGACCCCGCGCACCGTAAATTTCTCGAAGCGGAAATGGAAAAGTTTTTCTTCGGCGGTGGTTCGGCACCCCCACCTGGTTTTGTTCCGCCCGCGAAGAAATAACATTTAATTCCACCGCCATTTGGCATTGCATCATGGATGTGCGAGAACGGCCTTGACGTAATCCGCCCGGCTCCGTTCTAATACGCGTTCGCGCGCGGGGCAGGTTTCATTGCCCGGCCCGTAACCCTCGCAATACAATCTGGCTAGGTAGCTCAGTCGGTAGAGCAGAGGACTGAAAATCCTCGTGTCGGTGGTTCGATTCCACTCCTGGCCACCATTTTTTCCAAAGACGTGTTGCGGTTACGCAGGCAGTTTTTCGGTACGCTAATCCCGAAACTCCAGACGCAACATGCGGCCCTTGGTTTCTTTGGCCAGGTTTTCGTATTCCCACAGCGTGTCGGGATTGTCACGTCCCAGCGGTAGCGTGAACACCGGGCTTGGGATGTCGCGGTAGGCGATGCGATCAGTGGAAGGTTCATCGCCGATCAGCACATAAGCGCCGGGTATTGACGCGGATTTTGCCGCGTGCCGGAATGCATAGCCGATGGTTTCTTCCGAACCGACAAACGGAGCGTTTTGTAATAGACGATCAAACATCTCGGCCATGGTGCCGGTGTAGGTTTCGGCGACGCTGTCCGAAAACCAGGTGATGGCGTTGAGATCTTTTCCGGAGCGGATGACCATGACGCGCAACACCGGAATTAAAAACGTGGTCACGCCATGCATCGAACCGCTGGCATCGACCATCAGGTGAATGGATTTGCCCGGCAACTGTTTGAGACCAAGGATGAACAGGTCAAAGTCTTTGCGGTTTTTGCCGCCTTTGTCCATGCCGGCCACCGCCAGGGCTTGCTCCATTTGTCCCTCGGAAGTCAGGATGGAAAGCCGCTCCATATCGCGCGTCAAACGCAGTTTGTCGGCAGCCGTGCCCGCCAGTGTTTTTTGCAGTAGTGCGAGCTCCTTCTTCAGTGCGGGTAGCTGTTTTTGTTCCACCAGGCGCGAGGTTAATAAAATAGTGACCAGCAGAAAAATAAACATGGTCAACATCAGCAGCGCGATGTCGGTAAAGATGATGTATACATTGAGAGGCGCAAAACGCCGCTTGGGTTTCATCAGTCAATTTTTTTCACAAAGCTTTTTGTAAACACCCGCCACCAACGTCCCTGATTCATGCGCTTGAGTTGAAATTCAGTGCGCAATGTATCGAGATATTCCCGCTGCAAATTCAGCGTCGCTCGTAGTGCGGTGTTATCGCTCTCGATTTGCTTCAGGTGCATCAGCTCTTTGGCGAAGTCGCCGATCATGTGTTTGGCTTCAGTCAGAGTGAGGTGCAGGCGTTCGAGATTTTGGGTCATGGCGCGGATCTCCGCATCGAGCACGCGGATGTCGCGCTGCGGTGAGGGTTTGATGTCGATGGCGCAATACACCAGAAAAATTCGTGTGAGTGAAACTTCCAGACTCTCGACACCGTTTTGGTTGATGTGTGCAAACACCCGCAGCAACACGCCGCCGAACACCGCTCCCAGCAAGGTGGCGTAAAATGCAGTGCCCATGCCTTGCATGGCGCTGCGCAGACCCGACAACAGTTGTTCCTGATCTTCGCCCAGTGCTTGCAGCGAGCTGGTCAGTCCAACTAACGTGAGGCTCAGGCCGACAACAGTACCGATCAGGCCGAAGGTGATCATCAGATTGCCGAATACTTCCAGTGCATGTGCGAAACGCTGATAAACCGAGAACTCCACATCCACCAGCGCTTCCAGATCAAGTTCGCTGTTGTTGCGGATGATGGTTTTCAACGATTCGAAAAAGCGTGCGAGTCCAAGTCGTTTTGGTGTGTGTTCGATGCCTGACCAACCGGATTGTTTTGCGATTTTTTCCAGCTGATCCACCTGTACGGCTTCATAGGTGACCAGCAGCATCAGCACAAAGCTGATCACGCAGCCGAGTAGATAGAAACCAATAATTACCCAGGTGATGTGGCTGCTGTCGGACTTCACGAAATCCCACACACCCGTGTCGGTGTACAGGCCCAGAATCACCATCAGCGATGCGGCGGACCAGACGACCCACAGTAATAGAGTACGGAATCCTCGTTGAATCACGACCTAATCCTTGAATGAGGCACTGGGCGCCGAGTATGTTGGCGAAGCAATTCGGTGGTCAATCATGTTGATACGCATCGTCGGGCGAGAATAATTTCTGACCGTTTATGTCTGACAATCGGTGTACGTAGCGGCCTCAGAACTCACTGCACAATACGCTTGCCGGGCATAAGGATTTCGAGTATGTTTTAGCGCGCGCTGAAGTAACGGTGTGAATCGCGCAAAATTTTTTGTTACGGGCCAGAGGTTATTTTACGTAAGTACGCTGCTGGCGTGCGCAGGGGTTTGGGTAATTTCAACGTCAACGGGGAGGAGTTCAAAGTGGATATCAATACGCAGATTGCAATTGTGTACATCGTCGCGGCGACTGTGGCATGGGGCTTCGCAGCAATATTGCTCAAGAAGAATTCCAAATAAATCAGGTTTCCGGTGCGCCCGCCCGAAGCGCAAGACAGCGTCGCAGGTTGGGGTTGTCAGGCGGTAAGAGCGGTGCCGGAAGTGTAAAACGGGAGGGTAGAAAGTCTATGTTTAATAAGAGCGGAGTATCGGTTGTTGTCGGGCTGTTCGCGTTGGTGTCCACCTCGGTGTACGCATCTGCGGAGTTTGTTCCCAAGACAGTGGGTAATGTAGAAAATGGCAAAGCCATTTTCGCCAAGGGCAAGGAATCCACAGGGGTTCCGGCGTGTCTCACGTGTCACGGTGAAAAAGGTTTGGGTGAGGACAGCATGGGCACGCCGCGTCTGGCGGGCCAAGGCTATACCTTCCTCGTGAAGCAGTTGAACGACTTTGCGACGGACAAGCGTACCGATACCACCATGGGCGGCATCATGAACACTAACGCCAAGGGCCTGACCGAGACTGAGCGTCAAGACGTATCAGCTTACTTAAGTGGCTTGAACAAAGGCGAAATCAAGGTTGAAGGTTCTGACCTCGCTGCCGTGAAGGGCATGGGCCAACCGGTGGGTCAAACCCATTTAGGCAAGAGTCTCGCCCAGTACGGTGCTCCGGATCGCGGCATTCCCGCCTGTCATTCTTGCCATGGCTACAATGCGCGTGGCGCATTCCCGATCTATCCCACGCTCAGCGGTCAGAAGTATGTGTATCTCGTCAACCAGCTGAAGAAATGGCGTGACGGCAGCCGTGCGAATGACATGATGGGTCAGATGCAAGCCGTGGCAAAGAAAATGTCTGATGACGACATTTATAATGTCGCAGCATTTTTAACCTCGGCCGCGCGTACCACGGTTGGCAATGCGCGCATGCCCCAGCAACAGCGTTAATTCTGCGTTTTCAAAAATTTTGAAGTAGCGAGGCGGGGTGCAAACCCTGCCTTTTTTTTGATTATAAATCGGTGCTCGTCGGTAGTTAGCAGCGTGCGTGTTTATGCTAAGCTACCGCGCCTTGAACCAATCCTGCGGACACCAGTCCGTTTGGTGCAAGTATCGATTGTTCCTATTGCTACGGCGGCAAATTACATGGTCAAGTTAAAAACGGGCGAAAGACTTTTATTTGGTATTTTTGGTGTATTTATTGTGCTTGCCATCATCAGCTATGTGATTTTGGAAGTTATTCGCATGAATGCCACCAAACCGATGTATACCGCGAGTTCGCATTTCGATTTTTCTCCCGAGGGGCTGAAAGGGTCGAAATGGTTTCGTGAGGCTAATTGCACCGCGTGCCATCGTGCGTTACGCAATGGTACCAACATGGGTCTGAACCTCGACGGGATTGGATCGCGTCGGACGCAGGAGTGGATCATCGGTTTTTTAAACCAGCCAGAGGCGGTGTATCCGGTACGTACGGTTGATCACGGCCTGGGAAAAGAAGCGGCCTTCGTTGCCCAACTGCCACCAGAAAAGCTGCATGCGATTGCGATGTTTCTGTCGGAGTTACGCGCGAATCCGGGCGCAGCCACCGCTGCTGCTCCACCTCCAGGTGACTCAGCTTTTATTGATAATATGGTCAAGATGTGGGCCCCCCCGGAGTGGCATGTTAAATATCAAGACATACGTACCAAGACACCCGAAGCTCCGAAATCGCAAGCCCAGCCGTAAGGAAAATAGGCAATGAACGAGTGGGAAACCAATCAGGAATATACGCGCTACACCTTGTGGTTTGTTTACGCCTGTGTGATCTACAGCATTATCGGATTTTCATGGGGTGCGTTGATGGGCGGCATCGCCGAGTTTCGTCACTTTGTCGATCACCGGCTGCATGGAAATCTGATTGTACGTGCGCATACGCATATTAATTTGCTGGGCTGGGTCGAGATGGCGATTTTTGCCGCGGTGTATTACCTCATTCCGCGTTTGGTAAAGCGTTCCATTTACAGTCTCAGGCTCGTCAAAGTACATTTCTGGACGCACAATTTTGGCCTCATCGGCATGGTGGTGTTTTTTACTGCTGCCGGTATTGTTGCAGGTAATGCGAGCCTGACCGCGCCACCGGACCAGGTGGAGTTATTGGTCAAGCCTTATCTTGCCACCATGGGACTCTTCGGTACGCTGGTGCTGATCGCTAATATGATTTGGGCCTACAATATTTTCCGCACCTGTGCGGGCTGGAGCAATCGGTTATGAAATTTTGCAACGTGTTACTACTCATGCTGGTCGTTGCTCTCTCCGGTTGTTTCAAAGATGCCAGCCATTTACAGGTGGGCATGACCGTGCCCAGCCTGCGAACCAAAACGCTGCTGGATGTGGGTGGCGATTTTACCAAGATCACCAGTTATCGTTATCCCGACGAACGAATGTATGCGTTGTCCTTGGATCAAGCGCTGGTGTCCGGGAAGCCGGTGGTGTTGGAATTCGCAACACCGGGGCATTGCACCGTGTGCGATACCCAATTACAGATGTTGAAAGGGCTGCTGGAAAAGTATCAGTCGCAAGTCCTCTTCCTGCATATGGATCAATATCAGAACCCGCAAGCCTTCAAGGCGTATCACGTTATGGGAGATCCTTGGACATTCGTAATTGATAACAAGCAGACGGTGCGCTACAAACAAGCGGGACGCATGCTCTATAACGAGCTGGACGCGGTGATTCAAGGCGTGTTGAAGTCGTCGCAAACCACCACAGCGAGCACGTCGTAATGGCGAGCGAACGTTGCGAGCTGGTGCGTGATCGGCGCGGTGGGCTTTGGGACGCATTGTTATACGTTCCTACCGTCATTGGATTGGGGAGCGCGGCGCTGATGTTTTGGTATCAGGGCAATCATGCACTGGGTTATCTCATGTCGTTTCTCGCGTGTTTTTTTCTGTTACAAGGCGCGCATCGAATTCTCGGTCGCTTGTTGCTGCATCCGTCTGCCCCGGTGGCGCTGGATATTTCCAAGCAGCGTGTCGCGCTGGAATTACGTGGCGGGACGCGCGTTGAATTAGTCAAGAACGTGCGCTATTTCGCGGACTATGCAGGAAAATCCTTCGGTTTAACGGGTATGGATCTCAACGGTGCGCGCAAACAGTTCGTCGTTCACCGAGGGCAATTTGCAGACGATGAGATGTTTAAAAAAACTGCGGCAGCGCTGAAGATTTTTTCTTAAGGGTTATAAATCGGAGCGTTTATTTACGGCGGCGTATGACATCCCAAGCCATGATGCCCACCACAAGCGCACCCACGATGCATGCAATGATAATTAGCTGGGTTTCGGTTTCGGGGCTGACTAATCCGCCCACAAACATGTGCACACTGTAGCCCAACACAACCACTGAGCTGATGGCGGCAATGATGTATAACACAATTTCTTTCATAGTTTGGGTCGTCTCCGCGAACGCTTAAATTACAGGCTGAAGCTTAGCAAAATAGTGGGGAATCTCACGCAGCAACGCGTAAAAAAATCAATGTTGCTGGAGCGGAAATTAATACTCCCAAAACGCTTGACCCAATGCATTTACGTGTGGCAGCATTCCGGGTGCTTAAAACGCCCATAGTTTTTTAAGCAGAATTTTTAAAACATGTTGGGGCGAAAAATAACAAATTTATGTGACGTGTAAAAAATAACAAAAATACACGTATGCGAATCGAGTTTTTGATTGGTGTAAACTTCAAGAGGAGGGAGAGGGGATGAAAAATCCGTTTATTCTATGTTTTATATCGGGCATGTTGACTGGAATGGGGAACGGTAGCGTATTTGGCGCTGCCTTGATGTGTTTTCTCGGTCGCGGAAAATTTGGTGACTGGGGTGGGTGGAACGAGATGGCTTATAATCCCGTCACCTTCACTGGCTTCATCGACTGGGCCATGATTATCTTCGGGCTGGCATTTTATATCACGCTGCATGCAGCGGTACGCAAGCATCAGCAATTAGAATCTGCGCGCTAACCGAATTATTCGGTCGGCGCGTTTTTTTTGACGGTGTGGTGACATAAACAAAAAGGGGATCGGGACATGACTATATTCGCAAGCATTGTTTGTATCTTACTGGCGTTTTCCAGCATGTGGTTCGGTTGGTACTTGTTAATGCCGCGTGATCGCGGTTAATACCGGCACCACGGATTTATTATTTTTGGGAGGAGATTATGTTCAAGTATTTATTTGCAAAAAATGAAGACATCCCGGCCGGCGCGTCGGCGGTGTTCTTTGGTTTTTCATCCATCTTATGGTTTATCGTAGGTACGGGTCTGGGTTCCTTCAACGCAGCGAAGTTGGCCTTTCCTGACTTTGTAACCGGCAACGAGTTCTTGGCATTTGGGCACATGCGTCAGGTGCACGTGCTCACGGTTATCTTGGGCTGGATCTCGATGGCATTCGCAATGGCGATGATGTACATCACTCCGGCTTTGGGCAACACCAAACTGTGGTCCGAGAAATTGGGGCTCTGGAACTGCTTTCTCTGGAACATCGGCTTGGGATTCGGCATGGTCCTTTTGTGGTACGGAGTTACCTCAGGACGTGAATATTCTGATATGCCTTGGCCGGAAGATCTGCTCGTCCTTTTCGCGGTGTTTATACCCATGGGCGTTAATGTCTGGATGACCATCAAGACACGGCGTACTCAGGGTATCTATACGACCAATTGGTTCTTCGCCGCCGCGACATTCATGACGATTATCGTGTTTACCGTGGGTAATTCGCCGGAATTTTTCCAGCTTACCGGTTTGACTGAAGCGTATTTGACTTGGTGGTATGCACATAACGTATTGGGTTTGTGGATCACCCCGGTTGCGGCCGCAATCTCGTACTACATTGTGCCCAAGGTCACCGGCAATCCTTTGTACTCGCACCGCATCGGCCATTTGCACTTCTGGTCTGTCGTGGTGTTCTACTCCACCCCGGCCGCGCATCACATCATGTCCTCTCCGTTGCCTGAATGGCTGAAGTCGTTCGCATCGGTCGAAGGCGTGTTGATCTTGGTGCCTGCAATTGCGTTCGTGGCTAACCTGTTGCTCACCATGACCGGCAAATGGAAAATGTTCATCGAAAACATTGAAATCAAATTCACCATCACGGGTGTGTTGATGGCGATTCCGCTGAACATGCAAGGGGGTTTCCAGCAAACCCGCGCGATCAACTGGTACATTCATGGCACCGGTTGGATTGTTGCGCATGCACACTTGGCGTTGCTGGGTTTCTCAACCTTCCTGGAAGCGGCAGCGGTCTATTACGGGTTACAAACCTTGCTGCGACGCAAGCTGTATTCCTTGGCCTTGGCCAATTTCCACTTCTGGATGTTGCTGATCGGGTTCACCACGTACTGG
>JANOOV010000340.1:0-3664 GCA_031421535.1 Gammaproteobacteria bacterium | reverse complement strand
GAAAAACTTGGCGCGGTGGAATTTTTTGCTTTAGTGTGCGCGGTAGCAGCGGCCGGAAAAATTGTCCGAGCCGCAGCAGCGCCGTGAAGCGTTCAGGGTAGGGAAGAATCTGGCGTATCAACCAACGCAGCACGCGCTGCTGCCAAGGCCGATTGATGCGTTGTTCTGCTTGTTCGCGACCGATCTCAAGTAGCGCGCCGTAACGCACACCGGACGGGCAAGTGGTTTCGCAATTGCGGCAGGTAAGGCAGCGGTCGAGGTGCGTGAGCGTGCTCGTCGTGACGGCACTGCCTTCCAGCATCTGCTTGATGAGGTAAATGCGCCCGCGCGGGCCGTCGAGTTCGTCGCCCAGCAGCTGGTAGGTCGGGCAGGTGGCATTGCAGAAGCCACAGTGCACGCAGGTGCGCAATATCCGGTCGGCCTCGATGCCAGCGGGCGTGTCGCGGATGAAGTCAGCGAGTGCGGTTTGCATGCGCTGAAACGATACACGATTCCATGCAGGTATCACACCAGGCCGACTCTGATCGTTGCCTTGAATGTTACTGCACCCGCTCCTGCTCCTGCATCGGCTAGCGATCAGATCTTGCCGATTGCGTTGATGAAAAGACCGTGGCTGGTGTAGCCCAGGTTGGTCAGGTCGTCGGAGAAATCCGTGAAGTTATAGCCGATGCCGACCTTGATGTGATCGCCGAGACGCCGGTAGAGCCCCGTCAGGAAACCGCTGCGCCGGTCCCCGGCATCGGGCAGATCGAGCAGGCGCGCTTCGAGCATGGCGTCCCAGTGGCGGATGAACTGCCAGTCGGCGCGGACCACATAAAGTTGCGCATTGCTGTCAAAGAATACCGGGTTCACCCGGTCCAGGCTCACCTGTCCCAGGCGGTAGGCGTACTTGGCGCCGAGCGTCCCGTCGCGGGTCAGGTCGTAGACCGCGTCGAGAGAAACAACATGGCTCTTCTGGAGATAGGTTGCCGCGGTGCTGGCGCCGCTCACCTGGTCGGCGCTCGGCAGATTGTAGAAATAGGTGTACTTGAACAGGGTATTCAGGCGGTCGTGGTTGACCGGCCGGTAACCGTAACCCGTAACAACCTCGATGTAGCGCCCATCGTATTGCGTGCCCAGTGAGCTGGTGCTGTTGGCGTAATTCAGCTTGCCGACGAACCGCCACTCCGGGTTAATCTGGTACTTCAGGCCATTCTTGAACAACCAGCTTTCGCGTTCCGAAACCGAGAGATCGGCGTTCTGGGTGCCGTCTACCCGATATTCCACGGCGCTCGATAACTTGACTGTCTCGAAGCCATAGCCGACCCGCAGGCCCATGCCGCGGCGCTCGATGGCGGCCCCGGTAATGGGATCATGCAGCGTGCCGGCGTCGAAGTGAGTGCCGAAATTCCAGCGATCGTTGGGCGCAAGATCGACGCCGGTCGAATGCGTCAGCCCGGTCGGCACGTCGCCGTGCGTGTACTTTTCCTCAAGATAAACGCTGACGCTGTCCGAGTAGCGGGTTTTGACACCGGACACCAGGTTTCCTTTCCTGGAGCGGAGGCCATTGTCCGCGGACTCGCTACCTAATATGTAGGACATATACAGACTGGTGCGATCGGAATACAGGTATTCGGTCCCGAACCGGCCGGCGCTGCCCAGATCGCCGCTCGACACTTCGCCGTTCACCTTGAAGCGGTCGGTGAAGCGGTACGATCCGCCTGATCCCACCCGGCTGTTTTCCTCGCGGTTGCCGGAGAGCGCCAGCGTGTCCTGCACATAGCCATAGGCGAGCCATCGTTCCTTCGAATCGTAGGTGGCGCGCACCACGGCGTCGGTCCGGTCGCCCTGCACCTGGGTCAACGGCACGATCGGCGAGGTGTCCTCGCGGCTGTCGCTGCGCACGCCGGTACTCAGCAACCAGCGATCGCTCAACTGATAGCCGATGTCGACCTCGGCGGCGCTGGTGCTGAGACCCTGCTCGCGAGCGGTCTTGTCGACCTTGGTATTCAGGCTGAGCCGGTCTGTAATTGGGGTTCGCAAGTTGCCGCCGAGTTGCTGGGTGTCGGTCAGGGCGATGACCCCGGGCGCTGAATAGCCGGCGTCGAGATTCTGGCTGTACAACGTCAGCTGGCCAGTGGCACCGTTCACCACGTCACTAAAGGCCAGGCTGGTGTCTATCCGGCTGGCCCCGGCAGCGAGGCTGGTGCCGGCAGGCTGGCTGAGCGTATTGAAGTTGTAGCCGCCGTCATTGGATGTCAGTGTCGTCAGGCCCGGACCTTCGCTGCGGGCAGACGCGATCTTGATCCATGATCCGGCGCTCTTGCGCAGGGTGATGTCGGTGGCCTGCAGCGTACTTTTTTCATCTGCCACCTGACTGCTGTCGGCGGTGACGCCCAGCTTCACGTAGTCGTTCAGCCAGAAATGCGTCCGTCCGCCGACCGCCACGGCACCGATGTCGGTGAACCCCGGCGAGTATTCGTAGCGCACCACCAGATAGGCCAGGTTCCCGGCGGCCGTGCCACTGATCAC
Source organism: Gammaproteobacteria bacterium (assembly GCA_031421535.1). GTDB lineage: Bacteria > Pseudomonadota > Gammaproteobacteria > SG8-11 > SG8-11 > UBA6921. Next base: position 1,153 of record JANOOV010000340.1, on the reverse strand, counting down.
CAGCAGGTCGTCCGTGGCCACCGCCGAGAGCGGCAGGGTGAGCAGGATCCGTCCCTGGATGCTGTCGATGGTGTAATCCAGCACCGGCGTGAGATTCTTGACGCCGACCACAATGCCGGAGTCCCTGTCACGCACTTCGATGCGCACGCGCTCGGAGCCGGTCAGGATGTCCTGGTGGCGCAGGTAATAGAGCGACCCGCCGGTGCCGAGGAATTCATCGCGTCCGGCGATCGTGCCCGGCTCGGCCGCGAAACTGTCCAGCATGAAACGCTTTTCGCCGAAACCGGTGGTGGCCAGCGTCTGATAATGCAGGTTGGCGCCGTACAGTCCGCGATCGACGTGCGCCAGGTCATTATCGGTATAACCGATCTTGAAATTGCCCCACAGCCCGTAGCTGTCGTCCTTCTTGAGCTTGAGGTAGAACTTGCCGAGCGTCGGCGCACCTTCTTCGACGGTGCCGTCGTCGCCGTAGGTCGGGTAGTAGTAGTCCGGATCGATGCGCCGGAACAGCGCGCCCGGCGACTTGTCCAGAAAATTACTGAACAGGCCTTCGGCCGGGCCTTCGAGGGTATCGGCGCTCGCCGTCAGGCCCCAGCCTTCGCCGAATTTGCCAATGGTGAAAAACGCCAGCCGGCCGTCCACGCTCAGTTCGCTGTTGTAGTGGGTCTCGTCCTGGGTAACCAGCCGCGCCGGTCCGCTGGTGTCATCTCTGGCCAGAGTCAGATCGGCGATTCCGACATAGAACCAGTCGCTCTTCCGGAGTTCGAGATCGCGCAGATACAGCTGGCCGTTGCCGGACTGGTCGAGCACCGCCACCTCCACGGTGTGCAGGCCGGAGGGGAGAATCTCCTCGGCGACAAACTGGCCGTCCCCGGACACCGGTATCGCGCGACCCGCCACCCATACCGTGTGCGCAGGGGGGATGTTGCTGCCGGACACCCGGATCGTACCGCCACGCTTCGGAATATTGTCTGTGCCCAGGTGATTTTCGCCGTAACCCGCCAGCAGCTCGCGATCAGCATCCGCACCGGCGCCCGACTTGATGGCGTCCACCACCCACAGCGGCTGGGGCGTGGTTTCATCAAACCGCCCGTCGCGGTCATAGACCCGCAGCACATACTTCAGCTCGCGAACCGGGGCCGCGATGCTGGCG
>JANOOV010000339.1:0-19750 GCA_031421535.1 Gammaproteobacteria bacterium | reverse complement strand
AGTGTCCAGCGCCGTTCTGAGAACATCGGCCACACGTTATTGAGTGCTGCAACGATGATGGAGAGCGCGATGGCCGATTCCACCAGCATCGACGGGAGTTGCACGACGCCAAATACCGCGAGCGCCAGCGTGAGCGAATGCGCGACAGTAAACGCGGTGACGACTTTGGTGATGTCGATGAGTGCGGGTGGCAAGCGTTCCACGCAGCGCCAGGTATTATCTACACGCCGCAGTACCGAGGGCAGCAACAGCGCGAACAAAAACAATAGGTGATCGATGCCGCTCATGATGTGCTCGATACCCAGTTCGACATAGCTGCCGAATCCCGACAACGCGGTGGCTGTTTTCAGCGATATTGTTTGCGCACGCGTGTCGGGCGCGAACACCGCGCTTTGTGTCGCACCGTTCGTGGTCAGGCGCACCAGTCCACGATGCTGCACATCGAGTTCAAATAGGAGTTGGTAATCGATGCCCAGCGTGTCGACAGCCTGCGCGCACTGCGCGTTAAAACGCAGTACCGCGTAGGCGCCGTCGCTGTGGCTATCGATCAATAAATCATTCGGGTTGATCGTGCAGCTTGCGGCATCGGCTTGCAACCGGAGTCGCGCAAATGCGTAGTCGAAGATGCGGGCGCGCGCGTCGCGCACCTCGCCCCAGGTGAGTGCGCCGTCGCCATCGGCGTCGAGCGCGAGCGCAAAGTCGAGATCGCGTAACGCGATGTCCCATGCGCCGTTGATGCGCGTTTGTTCCACGTTGATACGCAAATAACTGTCGCTGGATTTGTGCGCGAACACGGGTGCGGTGAACACCAACAGCACCAACGCATGTACAAGGTAGCGCAGCGTGACATTCATGCTGTTGTCCACTTGATGCGTGCCGCGAGTGCGCGCAACGCCGGGTCTTCAATCCGCGTTTGCTCGATCCATTGCAACGCTGCGGCTGCGCCTTGGAGTTGGTGTGCGGCGAGTGCCGCTTCGAGCAGGATGCGCGCGTCGGCAGGTTCGCGTTGGGCTTGCCAATTTTCTTGCGCCAGCGCCAGCGCACGCACGGCGTCGTTTTGCAGCTTGAGCGCGAACATCGCTTCTTCGCGCAGATGCAGTGCGGTGCCGCGTGCGCGCGCTTCCGCAAAGCGCGCGCTGAGTGTGGCGACAAGTTGTTCGAGTTGTTCAGTATCGGCAGCGCGCAGTTGTTGTTGGGCGAGCGCGTAGCGCAGCAGCAATCCGTCTGCGCGGGTTGTGTTTTGCAGTAGTTCGGCGACCTCGTTGGCGCGCGCGTGATCGAGCAGAAAATCAGCGAAAGCCGCGAGCAGATAGGCATCGTCGGGCGTTGCCGCGAGCGCGTTGCGATAGTGTTGTTCGGCAGCGGCGTCATTGCCGGTGCGTTGTGCGAACTCGGCGAGCAAGCCGTCCAACCAGGGTGCGAGCGCACGGTCGGCAAGCTGGGCACGCCAAGCCGCTACGCGCGTATAACCATGTGCGGCGTGGCCGCTGAGACTGTCTACCGTCGCGATGCAGGTTTCCGCAATCAAGGTGCTGGTCACGCGCAGCAGTTGCTCGCAGTCGGCGCGTGCGGAGGTCAGCTCGCCGCGCGCTTGATACACGGTGGCGCGCGTGAGTCGCGCCTGTGCATGTTGCGGTTGGCGCTGCAAGATATTGTCAAGATCGCGCAGTGCGGTAGCGAAGTTGTGTAGGCTTTGTGCGGCGGTGGCCCGCAGCAGTTGAATTTCAATTGGGGGTTGTGTCGAGTTCGACCACGGCGCGAGTACGGCTTGGGTGTAACCTAAATAGCGTGGGTCAGATTGAGTACGTGCGCGCTGCAAATAAATACGCGCGAGCGCTGCGGCAGTGGTCGCATCCTTCGGTTGCTGTGATGACCGTGCGCGCAATGCAATCAGCTGGGTGTCGTCGGGATTACGACGACTGACAGACGCGCGTTCGAGCACCAGGGATGCGTCGTTCGGCAGGTACGGTTCAGCCAGCGCGGGGTGAATAAAAAGGAGCGCGGCGAAGAGATTCAATGCGATTTTCATACGGTGTTTCTCGTGAGTTCGGTCAGGATTTTTTGCACTCATGCAGGGTGCTGGGCCACGCGTGGCCAGCACCCTGTGAGCTTTTTCATCACATCACATCGACAACTTCCGCAGTGTCGGACTGCTCGACGCGTACCGTGTCGATGTCCCACGGTTCGCCATCGTCGCTGGTTGCAGCAATCATCTTCTGCACGTAGGCGAGATACATCGGCGCGGCATCCTGAGCCACTTCGTCGGCCGGGATGGCGGCGGTGTCATCGCGATTATTGCGATCTGCGCAGGCCGCCAGCGTCAACGCGACGCCCAGTAACAACACAAGCTTGACTTTAAGCATGAGAGTTCTCCTTGGGGTTAGTTGGGTGAGCCGGGCAGTGGGTCGAGCAGGTAGGGGAAGGCGTCGGAGAACATGCTGTCGTTCACCAAGGCACCGTCGGTCAGCGGTGCTCCGCCCACCGGCGCATCGGCGGGAATGCAACCGACATTCAGCGTGCACAGCTTGCCCATGACCACGCGCAATGCGACGTCGACGATGTCGTCACCGGGGCGTCGGCCGTTGGGAAATCCGGCCGCGTCGCCGCCGATCACGCCCAGATTATTTTGCGCACCTTTCACCGCGACCGGCGTGGTGGTGTTGAGCCGCAACATTTCCGAGGCCACGACATTCTGCGGTTGGTTCAGTCCAGGCACCCCGGTCAGAAACACCGTGACCAGATCGTTGCGCGGAAAATTCGTGGGCGCTTTGGCGATCGGGAACAGGATTTCAATGAGCGCGGGCAGCGTGGGATGCGTCACATAATCAGCAAACTGCGCATCGCTCTTCGGCTTCGACGCGTTGAACTTGTTTTTGTCCGGCAATCCGATGACGACTTCATTTACCAGCGGCATGCCAAGACGTGACACCTGCACCCACGGTCCGCCTTCCAGTGCGGGCTTATCGAAGCTAGGCGTGCTGCGCAGCAAGCGGCCTTGACGCACGCTCGCCGTGGTCCACGCGCCGATGACCGGATCGCCGTTGGTCAGACAGCTGGAATGAACTTCAAGAATCAGCGACGTGACATTGATGTCGGCCAATGAATCCACTTCGCCATCGACCGGTCCGAGCGGATTGGTGTTGATCAGGTCGAAAGTTTCGCCGAGATTGACGACGAATGGATCCTTGCGCTGCCCGACGAACACGCGCCCCGGCATGTCGCAGCCCGGTAGCTTGACATTATAGGTGTGCGCTTTTGCATAGGCGGCGTAGTCGGGAATCGATTTGTTGCCGATGTTATCGACCGGCTTGGCGAAACTGCTCGCACCGCTGTCCGCGTTGACGATGGGGGCGTGTTTGCCGCTGCGTCGATCGCCGCGCATCAGCGAGACGCGGTAGCTCTCCTCGACATTTAACGCCGCCGTATTGCCTGCGCCGATCTGTCCGGAATTGATCAGCGGAATCGAAACTTTCTTGCCGCCGATATCGAGTTTGGTGTCGTTCAACTTGTTGTTGAAGCGGAATTGAAACGTTAGGTCTTCCTTCGCATCGCCGTTGTTATCGACGTGGATTTCGTACAAGGCTTCGGGGTCGAGCATGAAATAATTCGGCCCGCCGTAAACGTCTTGCAGCGGCACGTAATTGGCCACCAGCGTGACATAACCGCTGCGCCCGCTTTCATAGCTGTTGAACATGTAGAAGTCCGTGCCGTCCACTTTCGGCATCTCGGTAATGAACGGCGCCTCGCGGTGGCTGGACGCGTGCGCGGTGAGCGCGGGCGCCGCCAGGGCCGCGATGGCCAGGGGAATGGCTAAACGTTGAAACGCTTTCATGATGATCTCCTGTCGAGGTTGAATGAACATGTGTGTTCGAGGAGTACTACGCAGCGCGCCGCGCCGGTGGATGTGATTCGCGAGTAAAAATTTCGCACATCCAAAACGCGCATTGATGCGTAGTGTGATGTGAAAGATTGCGTCTGCGCTGCGAGGCAGTAATGATGGAAACTGAAGTCAGTGTTGCGTATGCGCCGTGTGATACCTCCGTGATACTTCCATCGCGTCACGTTTGTTATGATCGCGCCATGCAACAATTTGAAACCGAATCTGCGTCGCCCGTCCTGACACATCCGTCGGCCGGTCATGATGTGGATGACGCGCATTACCACCCGCTCATAACGCGCATCGCAGACGGCGATGAGAGCGCGTTGGCGGATTTGTACGACGCCACGGCGGGCCGTGCCTATGCGCTGGCGTTACGCATTACGCGCAACGCACAGGATGCCGAAGACGTCGTCGAAGAAACTTTTTTCCAAATCTGGCGGCGCGCAAATCAGTACGACGCGCAACGCGGCCGCGTGCTGGCGTGGGTGTTGACAATATGCCGCAGCCGCGCGCTGGATTTATTACGACGCCAGGATCACGCCGAGCTGCACGATGACCCCGGTTCATTGGCCGAGCAAAGTGATGAGCATGCGAGCGACCCGCAGCAACTGATTTCGATGTTTCAACGCGACAGTGCGGTGCATGCTGCGATGACGCAACTCACCGACGTGCAGCGGCAATTGATCGCCCTCGCATTCTTGCGCGACCTGAGTCACCAGCAGATCGCAGATCATCTCGATATGCCGCTTGGAACCGTGAAAACGCATATCCGCAAGGCGCTCGCGGCATTGCAGGGGTTGCTGGCAGACGGAGGAGGCGGACATGAATAAAAACGATTCAAATGACACGGCCCTTCCGGGCGCGATCACCGATGCGATGCTGGAAGCGCTTGCGCCGGTCACCCCACCCGCCGCGTTGCGCGCGCGGGTCTTGGCGCGCGTCGCACAAACTCACACGGTGCCCGATTTCATCACGCTGCGTGACAGCGACGGCTGGCATGTTTTAGCGCCAGGTCTTGAATATAAGCTTCTTGCCTACAGCGAACACACCGACAGCAAATCTTTCTTATTGCGCGCCGCGCCCGGCAGCGAGTTCCCCGCCCACGCGCACCAGGGCGACGAAGAATGCATCGTGCTCGAAGGCGAATTCACGATGGGCGACCTCACCCTGCATGCCGGTGACTTTCATTTCGCTCCACGCGGTTCAAACCATCCCAACGCCTATACGCGCAGCGGCGCACTCGTGTACCTGAGCGCGAGCGCGCGGGATTATCCGCTGGTGGTTCCGTAAAATTTTTACCTGCGCGTGTAGTGATGCCGCGCTCATGCGGCTATTCGTCTCTCCATTTCAAACACAGATGGCCTGCTGCGCTACAACAACGAGTCGATTTGCCAAGATAGATTATGCCGTCACTAATCTCGAACCTGAACACATCGGAGCAGCGAGCGCTGCTGGAAGATCTGAACTACCTCAACATGGGCGAGATAAAGACTTTATGCAGGCGGCATTCTATTCCCTATGCAATATGGATCGAAACCAGCAGCGGTCGCCGCAAGACATCGGACCATGACCGAAAGGGTGTGATTCTGAGCCGGATTAGACATTACCTGCTAACAGGCAACGTCCTGAACGAAACATGCTTTCCAGCAACCGTTGTCTGTTTTGATAACCTTTCCAAAAACATCAAGGCCACTGATCGGCTTTTTTATGGGCAGTACGACAAAAAAAGCAATGCCATGATTGGTTTGCTTGAACGCTTAACCAACGGACAATTCAGAAATGGGGCTATTGCAAGAATTCTTGCCAGGGAATTTTGGAGCAAAGGAATTGCACCCACTTATCAGGAGTACGCAGCGGCGTGGGTGGAAGCCAGGGAGAGTCACAAGCGGCCAAATCCGGAGTGGGCATTTTTGTCAGATCGATCAGACCGCAAAGATGTTGCGAATTGGAAGCAACTGCGCGCAAGGAAAGCGCAGCAGGTATTAAAAATCTTAAATCAGCTCTCGGGTTAAAGCTCTCAAGTTTCTAATCCCTGCTCTTGCCCGAAGGCGGGCAAAACCGTTGTTATATTGCCGATGGGCAAGGCGATGCATCGTGCCCGGAGGCAAACTCACATGTTAGCGCTCGATCTGTTTGTGCAGCTTGAGCGGGTCTGCGCGCTTTTTGCGGATGCGGATATTGAGTAACTCCACCATGACTGAAAAAGCCATCGCAAAATAGATGAAGCCTTTTGGTACGTGCACATCGAAGCCTTCGGCCACCAGCGTCAAGCCTACTAAAGTCAGAAATGACAGCGCCAGCATCTTGATGGTCGGGTGCGCATCCACAAAATCCCCGATGGCTTTGGCGGCGAACATCATTACCCCGACCGCCAGAATGATGGCGATCATCATCACGGAAACATGCTCGACCAGACCCACGGCGGTGATCACCGAATCCAGCGAAAAAACAATATCCAGAATCGCAATCTGCATGAGCACCATGCCCAGGGTTACAGAAACGGCGGTCGTCCCGTGCGCTTCTTCTCCGCCTTCCAGGCTGTTATGGATTTCATGCGTGGCTTTGGCCAGCAAAAATAAGCCGCCTCCGATCAAAATAACATCGCGTCCTGAAATCTCTTGATTGAACACGGTAAACCACGCTGCGGTTAATCCCATGACCCAGGAAATGGAGAGCAGCAACGCCAAGCGCGCAAACATGGCGAGACCCAGCCCCATTCGGCGTGCCATCTCACGCTGCTTCTCGGGAAGACGACCGACAAGAATCGAAATAAAAATAATGTTGTCGATACCCAATACAATCTCTAACGCGGTTAACGTGCCTAAGGCGATCCACGCTTCGGGGCTTGCCACCCATTCAAACATCCGCTTCTCCCGTCTTGAGTTTAGGTTCGAGCGGGATAATACCTAATCGCCAATGCTCCGGATAGATTTGATCTCAGTGCTGATTCCCAACGCGTTGATCATTCACGTCGGCGCTGGTCATTCGCGCCGCGCTGGCTTTGCGCGGTTGCCGATCCTACGAGAGTCGCAGGGTGCGGGTATCGGCTACGGGGCGGCGTGACGGTAATGCGGGTGCAATCAACTTCAGCAATTTTTCGGCGGTCGCGCGATACGCGGTGAGTTTGCCACCGACCACGCTGACGAGGTGCGGTTGTATGTCGTTGTCACATAGCAGTAGCGTCTCGCGGGGCCGATGGAAGGCGCTGCCGTCAGCGCGCGGCAGCACGCGCAAACCGGCGAAGGATTCGCGTACGGCGGCGGTGCGTGCTTGTGGAAAATAGCTGCGCCAGGTTTCCAGCAGGTAATCGATTTCTTGCGGTAACGCGTGCACGGCGGCGGGGTCGCCGTCGTAGTGGGTTTCGGTGGTGCCGATCAAGGTGTGATTTTTCCACGGCATTACGAATACCGCGCGGCGATCACGCGGTGCTTCGACGTAGTAAATCCCCCGGCTTGTGGTTCCTTCGACGATGATGTGCGCGCCCTGCACCAGATCCACGGCGGGGATGAGGGGCAGGGGCGTGACTTTTTTCAGTACGTCGGCGATCCACGGCCCGGCGGCGTTGATCAACACGCGGGTGGTGATTTCGTGGATGGTGTTTTCGTGCGCATAGCGCACGCTACAGGTTTTATTCAGTAAGGTTGCGTTGAGAAATTCGGCGGGTAGTTTTACGGTTGCGCCCAGTGTTTGCGCGGAGTGCAATACCGCGCGGGTGAGCGCGGCGTCGTCGGTTTGTGCATCGTAATAGCGGTAAACCGCCTGTAAATCGTGGGTGGCGAGGCCGTCGAGTTCGTCCCATTGCGTGCGGGGTATGTGCGTGAAGCGCACATGTTCACCGAATCCGCCGAGCAGCGCATACAAACTCAAGCCGCTGCGAATCTGCCACGGGCGGCGCGTGGTGTGGCGATACACCGGAATGTAAAACGGGACCAGGCGCACCAGATCGGGAGCCAGCTTCAACAATAATTCGCGTTCGTGCAGGCATTCGCGCACCAAGGCGAATTGCGCGCTTTCCAGATAACGCAAACCACCGTGGATCAATTTGCTGGAGCGGCTCGACGTGCCGAAGGCAGGGAAGTGTTGCTCCAGCAGCAGCACCGCATGTCCGCGCGCCGCCGCCGCTTGTGCGATGCCCGCGCCGTGGATGCCCGCGCCGATGATGACAACATCATAGTGTTCAGTGCTCAAGACAAGCTCCGGCACGTAAGAACGGATCGCGCAGCATCTCGCCGATGGCATAAGTTTCAATCAGCGCCGCGCCGCGCTGTGCGAGTTGCAGCGCAACCTCGGGATCGGCGACTTCGTATACGGCCCACTGCCACGGAGTGGTGGCAGATTGCGGCAGCGCGATCATGCTGTCCGGCAAGGTTTCGTGATCGGTGAAGACGTATTCGGGGCGCAGCTCAGCAGCGACTTCGAGCGCGTCCTGGCTCCACGGCTCGAACACCCAGCCGATGGGTAGCGCCGTGTGCGCACGCGTGTAGCGCAGCGCCTCGGCGTCGAAGGAAATGATGACGCACTGCCGCGCCACGTTGGCGATGACGTCGAACACCGCATGCATCACCCGTTCGAGGCCGAAGCGGCGCAGGCTGGCGCGCTTGATTTCGACGAAGGCCCGGGTGCGCGGCGTGGTGGCCAGGTAGCAGGCGATGTCGGCGAGCGTGGCGATGCGCACCTCCGCAAATGTCTTGCCCAGGCGCCGTGCTTCGCCAAATGAAAATTCACGCGCTTGCGTCAGCGTAAGATCGTGAATGCATTGATCTGCACCGGCCATGCGTTTTAAATCCGCGTCGTGCAATAACACCGGCACGTTATCGGCAGTGAGCTGGATGTCGAACTCCACGCAACACGCGCCCGCGCGCACGGCGGCTGCAATCGCGACCTGGGTATTTTCCGGGTAGTGCAGGGTATAGCCGCGATGGGCGATGAGGGTGGGAGGCATGCATCAAGTTTTATCAAGAACGCCTGGCATTATCCAGCGCGCGTCTTCGCAATTTCAGTGCCCAGCCGTTTGTCGCTGCGCAGCAGTGCTTCGAATTCAGTCGCCGCTACCGGGCGGCTGAACAGGTAGCCTTGGATTTCTTCGCAATGTTGTGCGCGCAGCCAGGCGAGTTGCGCTTCGGTTTCCACACCTTCAGCGATCACGATCAAGTTAAGGCTGTGGCCCAACAGAATTACCGAGCGGGCGATGGCTGCGTCGTTGGCGCTGGTGGTGAGATTGCGTACGAAAGATTGATCGACTTTCAGTTTGGTGAGCGGAAAACGCTTTAAATAACTCAGCGACGAATAGCCGGTGCCGAAGTCGTCGATGGACAAAGTCACGCCCAACGCGTGCAGCGCATTCAGAGTGGCGATGGTTTTTTCCGCGTCCTGCATAACCGCGCTTTCGGTGATTTCCAGTTCCAGCTTTTCCGGCGGCAGGCCGGTGTCGCGCAGCGTGCGCTGCACCAGAGGGATGAAGTCGGGATGCTGGAACTGATGCGCTGAAATATTTACCGCAATGATCAGTCGGGAATAACCTGCATCGTGCCAGGCGCGTGCCTGTGTGCAGGCGGTGTGCAGCACCCACGCACCGATGGGTATGATCAGGCCGGTTTCTTCGGCGACGGGAATGAAATCAAGCGGGGAGATGATGGTGTTGTCCGGCCCGCGCCAGCGAATCAACGCTTCCATGCCGGTGATTTGGCCGCTCTCCAAAAATACCTGGGGTTGATAATTCAGAAAAAATTCGTCGCGTTCCAGTGCGCGGCGCAAGCCGCTTTCGACAATCAGCCAGCGTTGCGCGCGGGCGTTCATGTCGGCCGTGTAACGTTGAAATCCATTACCACCGAGTCGCTGTGCATGATTGACCGCCGCTTCGGCATTGGTTGTCAAGATCGGCACTTCGCTGCCGTTATCCGGCGCCTGACTGGCGCCGATGCTCAAGGTGAATACATATTCACGGGCTTCCACCTGCACGGGTTCCGTCATGCACGCGTGCAGGCGTTCAGCCAGCAAACCGGCACGCTGTCCGGAATCCGCTCCCGGTAACAGCACGCTAAAGGTCGCCCCTTCGAAGCGGAACAGCAGCGCACCTTCGAATTGATTTAATAGTCCACTGAAGCGCTGCCCCACGGCGTGCAGCAGCGCGTCGCTGGTTTCGTAACCCTGGCTTTCCAGCACGCGTTTGATGTGATCCAGACGCAACAACAGCACGGCAATACCCGCGCGGGATGAATCCTGCCGCAATGCGCTCGCCAGACGCGCGGTAAACGCGCGGCGATTGGGCAGGCCGGTAACCGAGTCATGGTAGGCGCGGTGTTCGAGTTCCTGCTCCGCCTGTTTGCGTGCGGTGACGTCGGCCAGATAAACGTGGCAGGTATCCAGATCGCGCAACAGATGCATGCTGCAATCCAGAATATGCGACCCGACGGCGTATTCGCTGTTCCAGTTGTGCATCCCGGCATCCAGGACCCGCTTCAGATGTCCGGCGGTATCAATGGGCAATAACTGACCCGGTTCGGTCAATCCAAGTTGGGCGCTCAGCGCATGCGCGGCGGGGTTGGCGTAGAGTACCGAGCCGGTTATTGACAAGCGCAGGACCGGCGACGGGTTGCGTTCCGCGAACAGGGCAAGCCGTTTGCGCTCGGCGGATTCGGCAATGTAGGTGTTGACATAAAACCCGACCCACAACGCAATGCCGGAAATAAAGATGCTGAAGGCCACTACCATGCCGGTGATCCACAAGGTGCGCGACTGTACCTGTGCGCCGCCGCGTTCGACTTGTTGCTGGTTGAGTTGCACCAATCCGTCAAGGCCGGGAAGAATGTTTTCCTCCAGTACGGTAATCCGTTGCAGCAGATCGCGCGCTTTGTCCCAATCGATGTCGGCGGCGTTGAGTGCACTGTCCAGTTGGCCGGCAAGATCGTGGATGGCGTTGGTGTTACGTGCAATATGTTCAAGATGTTCGTTACTCTCGCCGCCGATGCTGCGCAGCCCGGCGTCGATGGAGCGCATGTTCATTTCAAAGTTCTCGACAAATTTGTTGCGCTCAACCGTTGCGTAGTACTCATAGAGGATGGGGCGTTCACGCAAGATCGAGCCGCGTAACGCCGCAATGGCTTGCAGTTGCGGCAGGCTCTGTTCCACCAGCACAGCGGTGGTGTCGCGCACCGCACGACCGTAGAAATAAATGGTGGCCGACAAGGTGATGCCCAACAGCAGCACCAACAGATACACGGCCAGTATTTTTCGCTGTAACGAACTCATTCATCGCCGCTCGCTGGGGAAGGCGTGTTGGTTATCGAGCGTGCGACGATTTAGTTGAGCAACGCGAAATAGTACGTGACGAAAGTCACTTTTTTGCTGCGTAAAATTTCCTCGGCACAACCCGGTAACGCAGGTATCTTGAGCGTGGCGAAAATTTAACTTTCGTCGGCGGGGAATTTGATACGATAACCGCGTTGTTCAGGCAGAGCTTTTATAACTTCTGTTCTTCATGCCTGCTTTCGCCGTGCAGTAATCGTTTTAGTAGTTTCGCGTAAATTTACGGGTGTTGTGCGCAGGGGGCTTAAATGTTACCCGCTGCGCCGTTCCCATTGGCCTCATCAACAAGGAGTGAACATGAAGCGAACGCTCGTTTCCGTGTGGTGCGGTGTTTTGTTGGCGATAAATTGTGCGGCAGCGGCACCGGCTGCAACGCCAGCGGCCAAAGTGTCGGCCGCTCCTGCTTATGATGAATCCGGTTTTCAGCTTGGCGAAGCGGGGCTCACGCCGTCGCAGCGCGCAGGCCGCGAAATCTGGTACAAGGCGGCGGCCGGTAACGACCGTTTTCACACCTATGTATTTCAACAACGCCTCGGGGTGTTGATCGACTGGTATCGGGTGCTGCGCTCCGACCAGCGCGATGATCGCTTTAAAGCCTGGGGTTTGATCAACGACCCAAGTTGCTGCATTCCGGGTTCGACGAATTGCCCGGCGAAGAGTTACGAAGAAACCTTCGGTTTCGACTGGTGCCCCGGTGACGATGCCTTGCTGCGATCAGTAGGCAAATCCGATTACCGTGATCCCGCCTGCGACTTCAAGGACGCGCCGCTTGCACAGGATGAGGTGCACGGCCCCGGCGATCAACGCCAGTCACCCTGCGACCTGGCCTTCGGCACCTCCACCGGCGCGCTGGGGTTGCGCAAGTTTCCCAATCCAAAATTCAATCCGGAGCAGTGGCGCCGCTTAAATGGCAAGCTTGGCACCTGGGAAGGTTACGACAAGAAACTGAGCGCGCAGCAGGATTCGTCCGACAGTCAGGTCAGCCGTCTGGTGGATGCCTCGCTGGAGCCGCCGTTCCGCATCGGCATGGCCTGCGGTGCATGCCATATCTCGTTCGATCCGGCCCGTCCACCCAAAGACCCGGCGCATCCGCAATGGGAAAACATCAAGGGGCTGCTGGGCAACCAATACTCGCGCTTGTCTGAAGTGATGGTTTCGGGCATGGGCAAGAACAGCCTGGAGTGGCAGGTGTTTTCACATTCTCGACCCGGCGCCACCGATACCTCGGCCGTGCCCACCGATCAGGTGAATAATCCCGGCACCATCAACGCGCTGATCAATATCAAGCAGCGGCCCACATTCAACAACGAGGCGGTCAACAAGTGGCGCAAGGCGAAGTCGTGCACCGGCGGCGAGCCGGAAACGGCGTGCTGGTGCGAGCCGGGCAAGAGCGGCAAGTGCTGGCGCAAGAGCCTACAGAGTGAAACCGTGCATCACATATTAAAAGGCGGCGAAGACAGCGTCGGCGCGCCCGAAGCGTTGCAGCGCGTGTTCGTCAATATCGGCTCGTGCGCGGAGCAATGCTGGGTCAATCACCTGACCGATTTGCGCCAGCTTGATCCCCTGCAACGCGGCTTCGGCCAGACGCCGTTCAATATCGGCCAGTGTCGGCGCGATTGCGCCAACTTCCGCGCGGTCGAAGACCGGTTGTCCAACGTGCAGGATTTTGTGATGTCGGCCGAGGGCGGTACGGCGGACTTGGAGCAGGCGCGCAAAAACCTCACCAAAACAAAAAATCCGGCGGCGCGTTACGACCGCAACGATCTGGCCGACGATCTGGAAAAAGAATTTGGCAAAGGTGCGGTGACCCGTGGACGTCTGGTGTTCGCGGATAATTGTGCGCGTTGTCATTCCAGCATTCCGGAGGCGGTCGATGGGCCGTTCAAAAATCGTGACTTCCTGAAAGTGTCCGACAAAACCGGGCTGCGCGCGGACTGGATGGGCAACGAGCAGGCGACCCCGGTGTCGGAGGTTGGCACGTTTCGATGTCGCGCCTTGCACTCCAATCACATGACCGGCCATGTGTGGCAGGAATACGGTTCCGATACCTTGCGTGCCCGTGCACCCGATCCCAATGTGCGCGAAGCGGGTGACGGCGGGCGCGGTTATTACCGCAACGTGTCGCTGCTCAACGTCTGGGCGCACGCGCCGTTCATGCACAACAATGCCATGGGGCCGGAGCTGTGCGGCGGCCCCGCCAACGCAGAGAATGATTTTTATCGCGCACCGTACGTCGACGCCAAGGGCGCGCCGTTGGCGAATGCGCCGGCGTGCTGGCCGTACGACCCGAGCGTGGACGGGCGTTTCAAATTATATAAAGAGTCGATGCGGCAGTTGTTAAATCCCAAAGAGCGCGTGTCCAAGATCACCAAGCTGGATCAAGACATTATCCTGGACATCGGCCCGAAGGTGTTTGACGGCGAGGATGAGAAAAAACTGTTCGGCTTCACCATGATCGTACCCAAGGGCACCAATGCCGGATTACTCGGTAACTTCCAGCACAAACAGTTCATCGTCGATCTGGTGTTGTCCAAGACCAAGCCGCAGCAACTGGAAGCTAAACTGGCGCGCAGTCTGGGCAAGGACAAAGCCCGCGATGTTGCCGCGCAGATGCGTGAAGTCGCCGACGAAATTTTGCGTGACCCGGCACATTTGATCAAAGCCGTCGGCAAACGCCTGCCGCTGGTGCTCGATATTTACAGTTCCTGCACCGCCGACGTTGAAGACGCCGGTCATCGCTTCGGTGAGGATCTGCCCGAGTCCGACAAGCAAGCGCTTACTGCATTTCTGGCAACGCTGTAATGGCTACAAGGAGATTGCAAATGGGTAACAAATTTTGGATGGCCGGTGTGGCGGCAGCGATGTTGTTGGGTGGTTGCAGCGAAAAGGCACCGCAAATCAGCTTTGCACCCAGCGGCGCCGAATATCAGGAGAAGCCGGACTTTGCGAAAGTGGAATACGACTTCCCGCTGACACCGGCCGACCTGCAAAAAATCACCGCGAAAAATCTCGCCGCGCTCACCCAGGAACAGGTGGATCAGATTTACGCGCGACTCAGCGCCGGGCCGATTCCCGATGGTCCGTTCGACGGCCAGGTGCTGTTACCCAAGGGCGGCAGCGGCAAATTTCGCCCGGCGGAAATTCTCGGCGGCCTGAAAGGCGTGGTGGTCAATCTGAAAGGTAAAAAACTGGAAGTGATCGCCGAGACCTTGTGGAAGGGCAAAGTGTTTTATCGCGAGCAGCGCGTGTTGCGTAACCGCATTGAGGATCTGAAAATTCTCAAGCCGGTGATCAGCGGCGATCTCGGGAGCATTCCCAAGATCGGTGTGAAAGGGCGCGACGCGTGGTTGCTGTTTCCGGCCAAGTTGTATTGCGGCCAAAGTCTGCTCGACGGTCGGCGCGAGTCCATCATCATCGACTACGCCTTCAGCGACGAGATCGAAGGTTACCGCGAGCTGCCGGATTTTCTCGCCGGACGGCGCGGCTTCAAGGTGCGCGACGAGATTCGCATGGTCCGCCCCGGATTATACCTGGGCCGCGCATACCTGGATCGCGCCTTCGTGCTGAACTTCACGCTGTATAGCGAAGAGATTGCAGCGCGCGATGGCGGCGCCTATGTCAAGACCGGGCAGCGCAATGAAGATTGCTGGGCCGGTACGCAGCAAGCGCGCATCACCACGGCGGCAAAATGATGCGGATTGCGCTGGGATTGTTCTGCGGCAGCGTGCTTTTATCAGACGCCTTGGCCGCAGATCGTTCCGGCGCTGTGGATCCACCGCGCTGGGTGGTGGACCCGCGCGTGGCCGACGCGAATCTTCCGCCGGTCGGACGTTCGCTGTTCGATTATCTCGTCACCGAAGAGCGCGACGGTCAGCGTGTCTACAAGGTGCCGTTTCCGTACCGCGAATTCATTCGCAGCATCGACGCGCGCTTGCAAGGCCCGCGCTATGGTGTGTCACAGGTAAAACAAGTGTTGATCCCGCTCGGCCGTTCGCTGCAACGCAATGCCGCCGCGCCGGATTTTTTCCGCTTTCCGCGCGTCGTCGCGAGCGTCGATACCGAGCCGGGGCCGGAGGGTGACGCGCGCCTGTTGCTGAAGGACCGTATCCATATTGGCTTCGGTGAAAAATCTGCGGTCCTGGAAGTCATCAGCTACAACGAGGCCGCCGGGCGTTTTGAGTTCCAGGTTGTGAATGATTACCGCCCCGGCGGAACGCCGCAGGTCGCCTATGCGGATCGTGCCGTGTGCGTGAGCTGTCACCAGAATGCCGCGCCGATTTTTTCGCGCCAGACCTGGGATGAAACCAACGCCAATCCGCAGGTCGCCGCCTTGTTGAGCAAGGAAGGGGAAAGCTTTCACGGTGTCACCGTCGAGCGCGGTGTTGACATCCCGTTCGCCATTGATCAGGCGACGCAGCGCGCCAATGAGTTTGCGCTCACCCAGTTGTTGTGGCGCGAAGGTTGCGGTGGCGGCGTGGCAGGCACGCGTTGCCGTGGTTATGCCCTCGCTCTGGCGCTGCAATACCGGCTGAGCGGCGAGCGCGGTTTTGACATTAACGCGGATGGGAGCAGCGCGGCGTTTTATGCGGTGTTGCAAAAACATTGGCGCGAGCGCTGGCCGGGGGGCATGGCGCTGCCTGACCCCACGTTGCCGAATCGTAATCCGTTGCTTACGGTGATTAGTGCGGCAGCGCGGATTGATCTCCATCCGCAGTTGGGCGTGCAAGGCAAAAAAACGCTGCAAAACCTGCTAGCCAACACCGACATTGGCGCACCGTTCGAGCCGTTGGAGCGGCGCGCACCGTTAAACATCTGGCACGGAACCGAACCGGACATTGCCAAACGGCTGGTGCACGGTGTGGCGGAATTTATCGCGCAAGACGATGTGCGTCGTCTCGACGCGGAGTTATTCAAGCGCGTGTTGCAGCAAAAAATTACCGCGCGCGAGCTTACCGGCCGCTGCGAGTTTCTGGCGAAGGGTGTGGGCGGACAGGAGTCACGCGTGGGATTTTCCTGTCGCGTGCCGGATCAAGGCACGGGTAGCGGCGTCCTTGCCGAAGGGCGCGCCTATCTGGGAGCGGGCAAAGTGGCGCGCGCGCAGATCGATAGCTTGACATTTAACGGCGTCGAGCTGCGCGCAATCGAGGTCATGAATACCGGAAGCATTCAGCAGACTGCGCAGGGGTGGTCACTGACCCTGCGCCTGATGCAGAACGGCATGCATGTGCGCGCCGTCAACGGCACCGCGCTGGATACGTTAACCCTGCGCGGGCGGGGTGTGATCGATGGCCGCGCGCCAATGACCGGCACGGCCGTGCTCGCGGTGCGCGATGACTTTATCCCGGTATGGGGCGCGCTGCAGGTCTTGATGTCGGAAAATAATGGCGATGCATTGTCTGATCGGCCATTCCGCCGTGCTGCGGCATTGCCCGCATTATTTGCGCATTTAGGTATGACACCGGGCGCCTGGTGTTGTATTGACGACCACGGCATGCCGCCGCTGCTGGATGATCGCAGCCTGGCGTTAAAAACTTCCGCACAACGATAGAAAAAGGACCGTAGCCATGACCAAGTGCCGCTTCTTTGCTTGGATGTTTATCCTGCTGGTCCTCGTCGGAGTGATTTATTTTGTGAACCGGTTCGGTGGTGACACACCGGTGGATTACATCGACATTGAGGATCATTTCAAATACGGCTCCACCGGTGGCGAACGTGTGTCCGGATTCCCGATCTGGATCTGGCGCGCGCTGCCGAAGGTATGCTCCACGCATTTGCCCGGCAAAGGCTACGAATCGCTGGGCATGCTGTTCGAGCCCGGCAAATTCAAACCCGGCGAAGAGTTGCCCATCGGCGTGTCCAAACGTCACGTCACCGGCATGGATCGGGTATTTTTAAATTGCGCGGTGTGCCACGTAAGCACCGTGCGCGACCGGCCCGACGCCAAGCCGCGCCTGGTGCTGGGCATGCCGTCCAACGGTCTTGATCTGATGGGATTCCAGAATTTCTTTTTCAACTGCGCCGCCGATGCAAAGTTCTCGCCGGAGTTTATCGTGCCGGAGATTCAGGCGATGGGTGCTGACCTTGACTTGCTTGACCGCTACCTTGTGTACCCGCTGGCGATTTACCTGATGCGTGACCGGTTGTTCATGTTGCGCGAGCGCTTCGCGTTCACCGGCAAGCAACCCGCGTGGGGACCGGGCCGGGTCGATACATTTAACGTCGGCAAAACACCGTTCAATTTTCCGCTGCAAAAAATGTCGCCGCGCGAGCGGGTGGGCACGGCGGATTTCCCGTCAATCTGGAACCAGCGTGCGCGCGAAGGCATGCAGTTGCATTGGGACGGCAACAACACCTTGGTGGGCGAGCGCAACAAAAACGCCGCGTTCGGCACCGGCGCGACGCCACCGACCATTGATCTGCACAACATTGGGCGCGTCGAAGACTATCTGCTGGACGCGAAGCCGCCCGCTTACCCGTACCCAATCGACACCGCGTTGGCGAACCGGGGGGCGGCGATTTACAAGGAGTATTGTTCCGCCTGCCACGGTGCGAGTGGCAAAGACTTTACCGGCGCGGCGGTGGGCAAGGTAACGCCCATCGACGACATTGGTACCGACCGTGGCCGTCTGGATGCTTACACCTACGAACTTGCAGTGAATGAAGCCACCTTGTACGCCGGTTACCCGTGGCGCTTTACGCATTTCCGTAAAACCTACGGCTACGCCAATATGCCGCTCGACGGAGTGTGGCTGCGCGCGCCGTACTTGCATAACGGTTCGGTGCCGACGCTGCGTGATTTGCTCGAACCGGCCGCCAAGCGACCTAAAACGTTTTATCGCGGCAACGACGTGTATGACGCGCAGAACGTCGGCTTTGTGTCGAACGTAGCGCACGAAGGCGGGCGTAATTATTTTCTGTTCAATGTGCAGACCGTGGGTAACTCCAACGCTGGGCACGAAGGCAAGCGCTTCGGCACGGAATTGCCGGCCGCGGAAAAAGCAGCGCTGCTGGAATATCTGAAAGCGTTTTAGCGGGGTACGCGCTGCTTAATAACCCAAAGCTGCGAGTGAAAGATTATTCGGGAAATGCGGCACCCCTTCCCCCTGCAAGGGGGAAGGCGGGGATGGGGGTGGTTAGAACGGTCAACCCCACCCGAGCCCTACCCCATGCAGGGAGAGGGGATATTGCTTGCCACACGCGCAAGCATCGAATCGATATGGAGGCATGACATGACAAATATAAAAAACATCCTGAAAATCCTGTTGCTGTCAGGGATGGTGCTCGCCGTAGTCGGCGGTTACACCGCCTGGTATAAATTCTTTCGCGTCGTGCCGCAGGCGGAATTCACCACGCCGGAGGAGCGCTTCAAATACGGATCGCTGGGTGCCGAAGACAGCTCCGGGATTCCGTATTGGATCTTTCTCGTGCTGCCGCGCCTGTTTCCCGATTACCTGCCGGGGCCGGGCGGTTATGCGTCGCTGGGCATCGCGTGGGAAGAAGGCCACGACCTGCCGGTGGGCTTTTCAAAAAAGATCGTCGGCTTCGAACGCGTCACCAACAACTGCGCGGTGTGCCATGTCGCCAGTTTCCGCAGTTCGGAAAATGAATCGCCTAAATTCGTGGTGGCCGGGCCCGGCCATACCACCAATGTGCAGGGTTTTTTCCGCTTTTTGACCCAATGCGCCAACGACCCGCGTTTCAACGCCGACAACCTGCTTGCCGAAATCGCGATGCTCTACGATTTGTCGTGGCTGGACCGCGTGCTGTACCGGTTCTTGATCATTCCCATTCTCAAGCAACGCATCATCGAGCAGGGCAATAATTTTGCGTGGATGAACAAACCCGGCGTGCCGGACTGGTCGCGTGGGCGCGACGACCCGATGAATCTCACCAAGTACTTTATGCTGCAACTGCCAGACGATAACACTTTTGGCCCGGCCGACATGCCGTCGATCTGGAATCTCGACAAATACCAAAAAGGCATGTCGTTAAATTGGGACGGTGCGACCACCGTGGTGCGTTCGGTGATTATCGACTCCGCGTTGGGTCTGGGCGCGAGTCCCAAGGCGCCGTTTCTCGATCATGCGAAATGGCTGGAAGAGTATCTGCGGCCGCTGCCCGCGCCCAAATATCCGTTTGCGGTGAACCCGGTGCTTGCGACTCACGGCCGGCTGATGTTCGATGCGCACTGCGCGCAATGCCACAACGGCCTGCGCACCGGCACCGCCGTGCCGCTCGCCGAAATCGGTACCGACCGCAACCGTTTCGAGACCTGGAATAAAGAAGCCGCGATAGCCGCGAATAAAAAAGTGAAAGACATGGGTGTCGAGCGCGACCCGATGGTCGAGGAACCCTTGACCGGCTACATCGCCGTGCATCTGGACGGTATTTGGCTGCGCGCGCCCTACCTGCACAACGGCTCGGTACCGACGCTGCGCGAATTGCTGGAGCCGCCCGAGAAGCGCAGCAAAATCTTCTACCGCGGCTACGACCTGTACGACCCCGCCAATGTCGGTTTCATTGTGCAAGGCGAAGAGGCGCAGCGCGTGGGCAGTAAAATCGACG
>JANOOV010000338.1:0-2045 GCA_031421535.1 Gammaproteobacteria bacterium | reverse complement strand
CTGCCACACGCAACGCCGCCCAAAAAGAACTGACGCCGCCGGAAGAATTTCTTGATCTGGCAAAGCGCCCATGCACTGGAAAGAAATTTACCATTAGCAAGAACGGCGCACCCGAAACGACCCACGCGGCTGATGCTGGGTAGGACGATGAACTCTAAGACGTGCTACACACGTGACCACACCAAAAAACCTAATGAGCGCTCTAACGTTTGAGTTAAGGGGCACGCCAACAATGAAGCTGGAACAACGCCCGTGAACTGGATGACACCTTCACACCCACAATGCCACGACAAGGCGTGTCCTTCTTGAATGATATGTTAGCCCTTAGCTTTTGCCCGCATATTGTTCTATAACACCTTTCCAAAGTTTTTCAAACTCGCCTAATAATTGTTGGAAAGATTGCGCTTCTGTTTTTAAACGCGAACTCTCTATTGCCCCTTCGCTTGACCACGTCGTAGCTCTTTGCTTTTCTATTGCTGTGGATTCAGCAATGCCATAGACAAAACCAGTGCGGACATCAAACAATGCTGCGGATGCGGTTGTTGATACAGTGGCCTTTTTATTTGGCAAAAAGCCAAGAGAAATAAGTGCAAGCGGCCCTATATCAGTGCTCTCCACTCTAAAGTGGGTGTCCACCGAATAGACGAGCAACAAGTCTGTTTTCAGATTTGCGGCTGCAAGCCGTAAATCTTTTATAGAGTCGAGTTTCTCAGGTAGCAATATTCGACTCATAGCTGCAATGCCAGAAATCATTGGCAGGCGGCCAAGCCTCTCAAAATCTTGTTCTGTCTCAATGTCACGCGCGGTCAAAATGCAGAACGCACCTTTGCCGTAGCATTGATTGTTATTGCGTGAGTAGTAGCCAGTGGATTGCACTCTTGCCATAGCGATACGGGCTGGAAATGGTGATGCTGGTTCACGCTTCATTACCTCTGCAATGTCTTCGTCGGCTTTGGATAGGTTCCCGACATTTATTCCTGCGCCGGGCGTTTGATAAGTAGCGCAGCCTGAAACTAAAAATGCCACCACTACAGCTACAATAGATAGGCGTTTTTTATGATGATTTTTTATATGCACAGAAGCTCCCGCTGATAATGGCTAACGCAAAGCTAAGCGGCGGCGCAGCCGTCCGCTTGAGCGCCGGGTTAGAACGCGGCGGTGCGGTGAATGATGAATATGGAGAGTGTTCACATATAGATAGATTCATGATATGATCAAGCCCTCAGTAACTTTGGAGGGGGTTGGGCGATGGCGATATGCAAACAATGTGGCGGGGAGCGCACTGTAAAGAACGGCACGGTGAGAGGCAAGGCGCGGTATAAGTGCAAGGACTGCGGCCTTAACTTTACTGACGGTGATGGCAGAGTCAGAAACGAACTGGCTGCAAAGAAAGCGCTGGCCGTCATTTTGTACTCTCTGGGCAAAGCCTCCTTTGGTATGCTGGCCAAGATATTTGGGGTATCCCGTTCTTTGACTTACGGATGGATACGAGAGAAGACTGATGCACTGCCTGAGCCTGTGGTTGCGGGCACGATCAGTGAAATGGAGTTCGATGAGATGTGGCACAAGTCGGGTCAAAAAAACAAAAAATGGATCATCAAGGCCGTGGATCGTAGTACAGGGCGAACTGTCACCTGGGTTATCGGTGGTCGTGATGCTGCAACGTTCAGACGGCTCTATGACAAAGTGAAGCACTTGACCCATTGCACCTTCTATACCGATGACTGGGACGCGTTTGCGGCGGTATTGCCTGCGGAACGTCACGTGATTGGCAAGGCGCATACCGTTGCAATTGAGCGCGATAACAGCAACACACGGCATCACCTGGGGCGCATGACACGACGCACTAAAGTCGTTTCAAAAAAAGAATCCATGGTGCATGCCTCTAATGAAGCTATGGCTTGCGTTGACGGACGAAAAAATCTTTCGGCAGTATCAAAAAGACTTTTTATCTATCTTTGAGTGAACACTCCCCTTAATTTTATTGTATTTCCACTCCAGCGTTCCAAATGACAGCAGGGTCACCGTTATAACAATCAAACGGG
>JANOOV010000337.1:0-5508 GCA_031421535.1 Gammaproteobacteria bacterium | reverse complement strand
ACCCGCTGGAGTGAAATTGCCGACCTCTACGCCATGCTGCAACGTATTGACCCCTCGCCACTGCACACCCTGAATCGCGCCGTGGCCGTGGCCGAATGGAAGGGGCCGGAGGTTGCGCTAGAACTTCTGGAAGGCTTGGTTCCGCCGAGTTGGTTGGAGGGCCACTACCTGTGGGCCGCCGTGCTTGCCGATTTGCACCGCCGCGCCGGTCACGTGGAGCTGGCGAGCCGGTACTGCGAACAGGCACTCGCTGCCGCGCCGACGGATAAGGTGCGGGACGTGCTGCAGCGGCGTTTGCATCGAACGGGGAGATAGATGACTCGGGAGTGCGGCGTATGCGCGTGTGATCAAGCGTGTTGCCCAGTTCACTATGGATAGTCGAGTTCACGCTGATGGCGGCTCGCGAGGATGCGAACATCATCCGCTGCGGGAAGAAAACGATACAGCGCGATGTAACCGGTTCTGCCGAAACTAATCACCAGCTCACGCAGCTCGCCTTCAATCGACCGACCGACGCCACGGTTTCGGTCGCGATGCACTGCGGCGAGTGGCGAGACGATCCAGCCACGCATGCACGTCTTCAGCACGATAGATATTCGCGCCAGCATCAATCGCCGTATCCGCCGCTTGAGCCTCGCGCACGAATGCGTGCAACCGCTCCTCGCGCGCAATCTCACGTTCCAATGCCTCAAGCATCAGGCTGTGAGCGCGCTGTCGCCGGTCGTTTTGGCCAGCGCGTTATTCTCGTCTTGAGCTTTGCGGGCAGCTTCAGCGTGGTTGTGGTCATGGCGACATCCATAGCGGCAAAGGTGACGCCACGGTAACACTGCTTATTTGTACAGCAATAATCATGGCCGCCAGTTGCAGGTTGTCTTCCCACGCAGTGCAGCTTCTACCGCTCCGGTACCGGGCGTTGCGCGACCACGGCATTTTTCTTGGTGGCGGTGCCGTTGCGAATCATGCGTACTTCTACGCTGGTGCCCGGCGCGGTGGCCGAGATGATGCTCAATGCGGATTGCCCGTCTTCGACGGCCTTGTCCGCGATGTGCGTGATGATGTCGCCGCGACGAATGCCGGCACGATCCGCCGGTCCCTCGGACAACACACCGGCGACGATCACGCCGGTAACGTCTTTCAGGCCGAACGATTCGGCCAGGCGCGGGGTCAGGTCTTGAGGTTCGATGCCCAGCCAGCCGCGCACCGCGTGACCGTAGCGGATGATTTCTTCCATGACTTTTTTCGCGATGCTCATCGGAATCGCAAAGCCGATGCCTTGCGAGCCGCCCGAGCGTGAGTAGATCGCCGTGTTGATGCCGACCAGTTGTCCGTAGGCATTGGTCAGCGCACCGCCGGAATTGCCGGGGTTGATCGCGGCGTCGGTCTGAATAAAATCTTCAAAGGTATTGATGCCCAGTTGATTGCGGCGCGTCGCGCTGACGATGCCTTGCGACACGGCTTGCCCGACGCCCAGCGGGTTGCCGATGGCCAGCACCACATCGCCGACGCGCAGGCGATCTGCGGGGTTGATGGTGATGGTGGGTAAATTTTTCAGATCGATGTGCAATACTGCGAGGTCACTTTCCGGGTCGTTGCCGACTAAGGTCGCTTGTGCGCTGCGGCCATCGTTCAGCGCGACCAGTACTTCATCGGCTCCGGCCGTGACGTGATTGTTGGTGAGAATATAACCCTGTGAGCTGACGATCACGCCCGACCCGAGGCTGTTTTGTAAGCGTTGACGCGGCACGGCGGTGTCGCCGAAAAATCGCCGGAACAACGGATCTTCCAATAGGGGGTTGGGTCTTTGCTGAATGACTTTGGTGGTAAAAATGTTCACCACGGCGGGCGCCGCGAGTTCCACGGCGTCGGCATACGACACCGCGCCTAACATCGGGCTGCCGGTCGGCGCGGTCCCTTGTTTGATTTCAACCACCGAGTGGTTGAGGTTTAGTAAACCCGGAAACAGCATCACCACCAGCCACGCGGCGATCAAGCCGATGATGGCGTAGGTGACGAAAAATTTGATAAAAGGGCGCATTTGCATTCGAATGGTATGAATCTGGTCCGTCAATTCGCGCAACTATAACGCAGCACAGGAAAATTCGCATGGCCATGCTGCATGAGCTGGTGAGTTACACCGACGCGTTGCTCAACGTCGGTGCTTTTAAAGATTACTGTCCGAACGGCTTGCAGGTGGAGGGCAGGGCGCAAGTACACATGCTGGTGAGCGGCGTTAGCGCGAGCGTGCGGTTACTGGATGCCGCGCTGGCGCTCAAGGCGGATACCATCCTGGTGCATCACGGTTATTTCTGGAAAGGTGAAGATGCTCGCGTGATCGGCTACAAGAAGCAGCGCTTGCAGCGTTTGTTGAGCGCCGACGTGAGTTTGCTGGCCTACCATTTGCCGTTGGATGCGCACCCCGATCTGGGCAACAATGCGCAGTTGGCGCGGGTGTTGTCATTAAATGTGACCGGCGCGTTTGATACCGACAGCGGGCCGAAACTGGGGCTCAGCGGAGAATTATCGCAACCACAAAGCGGCACGCAATTCGCGGCGCATATCGAGCGCGCGCTGGGACGCACGCCGCTGCATGTCGCGGGCGCTGCGTCGCAAATCAAAACCGTGGCGTGGTGTAGCGGCGGGGCACAAGGTTACATCGAGCGTGCGGCAGCGCTGGGTGTTGATGCCTACCTTACCGGCGAAGTATCGGAGTACACGGTGCATATCGCGCGCGAAACCGGGCTGCATTTTTTTGCGGCGGGGCACCACGCGACTGAGCGTTATGGAGTGCAGGCGTTGGGAGCGCATCTGGCGCAACGTTTCGGACTGCGGCACGAATATGTCGAGATTGACAACCCGGCGTGAACAGAGTGGCGGTAGAAGGGGAGGTAACTCCTTTCCCCGTCTACCGCGCCTCGTCTGCGATCTTTTAGTCCTTGATCGCCTCGACTTCGATCATCAGCGTTACGTCGTCGCCGATGGCGGGCAAGCCGTAGTTAATCCCGAAATCAGAGCGCTTGATTTTGGTGGTCGCGTCGAAACCGCAGACGGATTTTTTGTTGAACGGATGGATGTCGCACTTCATGCTGGTGACAGTCAGCGTCACCGGCTTGGTGGCTTTCATGATGGTGAGATTGCCGTCGACCGCTGTGACCTTGTCACCGGTGAACGTGGTCTTGGTTGACTTGAAGGTGATCTGCGGAAATTCGCCCGCGTTAAAAAAATCCGGTGACTTTAAATGTTTATCGCGTTTTTCATGCGCGGTGTCGAGCGACGTGGCGTCGATGGTAATTTCCACCGAGCCGGTTTTTTTCGCCACATCCATGACCAGCTTACCGGATGACTTGTTAAAGCGGCCTTGCAGCGTGGAAAAACCAAGATGGCTGATCGCGAAATTCGGGTAGGTGTGTTCCGGATCGATGGTGTAGTTATCGGCCCAGGCTGCACTGGTGGGAAGTGCAATAACAGCGGCCGCCAAAATCAATTTACGCATGAAAATATCTCCTGTTGAGTAAGAACTGCTATGAGTAAGAACTACTGCCTGCTAAATGCCAAGCGTAAGCCAGCGCAATGCCGGCCAACGCCATTGTTGAAACTGTCAAGACCGCTGCCTGAATCCAGCGCGGCCAGTGCCCTGCGGTCGGCGTAAAGCGCGCGGCCAACGGAATGAGGGCTAATACGACCAGCACCGTCCAGGGAAGTTCAGCGAAGGCGACCGTGGTGCAACCGATCAGACCCAGTAATATTCCGGCGGGCAGGGTGAGCACGCGGCCCGCGCCATTTTTCTTTTGTATCAGGGCTAACAATAAGACGCCGCCGCTCGCGGCACTGATGGCGATGGCCAATTGCCCGAACAAGGCCGATGACCCGATGATCGCGGCAAGGCCGGTGCCCAAACCCAGGCTCACCGTGGCGCTGGTGGCGCGCAGTTCATCGACGTGCAGGCGATCCAGCCAATAGACCATCCACGCCGTATAAAATGCGATACCCGCACCCGCCGCCAGCATTTCCATGCCGTTGTTACGCAGCAGCACGGCGCCCAACACCCACGCGCTCGCCAGCACGCTCAGTGCGCTGAAATAAATCGGATGCCTGGGCCAACGCGCGCTGCGATGATCCGCGAGCGCGCCGATCAAGGCGGCAGCCAGGCCGAGCAAAATAATTTTGCGCGTCGCCGTGAGCGGCTGGATTTCAACGCCGTTGACGAACAGCACCGTCACGATAAATCCGGCGATCATACCGATGCCACGATGCGCCAGACCAAAACGCTGTGCTAGCGCGCCAACGAGCAAGGCGGCCAACAATGGCAGCACGAACGACTGCACTTCAGGAAAAGCCAAGATGTTGGTCATGAGGTCGTATCCACGGGCACGCGCAAGTGTAGTAGACAACGCTAATTCACGGTAGTGCGGAAGATGGATGAACTCTTTGGAGTTTTCATAAGCGTAGCGGCTAAAGTGACGCGGGTGGCGATCGTCCCGTGCATCATCTGCTCAAGAGATGGAGCATCGCGGGCGACATATTATTGAGAGTATTAAACTTGGAGGTAACGCGTCATGTTGAAACGGCCTGATCAAAACAAAGACACCCTGTACCTGTTTTTGCGTGAAAGCAAAATCAAGGAGTTCAATGCGAGCAAAGCGGGCGGCAAGGTTCCCAATGTGCGCGACGCGGATATGCGTGGTCTGGATTTACGCGGGATGGATGCCACCGGGCTGGACATGAGCAACTGCTATTTCCGGCAGACTGATTTGCGCGGTGTTGACTTTTCGCAGACCAAGCTTGAAGGCGCCAGCATTAACGGTGCAAAAATATCCGGCTGCCTGTTTCCCAAAGAGCTGACGGCGGAAGAAATTACCCTGTCTTTGCTGCATGGCACGCGGATGCGTTACAAGTAGTCGGCGCGCGCACGCATCCAGCCGGTGATGCTCAGGCGCGGTCGGCGTGCGGGCAACACTTCATGATGAAAGTCGCCGCTTAGAAAGGTGACCAGCGTACCGCCGTGGGGCGTGACATCGGCGTGGCGTTGCGCATCGTCCGGCGCGGTGTAGATGCGCAGTTGCCCGCCGTCTGCATTTTCCCAATCCTG
Source organism: Gammaproteobacteria bacterium (assembly GCA_031421535.1). Classification (GTDB taxonomy): domain Bacteria; phylum Pseudomonadota; class Gammaproteobacteria; order SG8-11; family SG8-11; genus UBA6921. Next base: position 422 of record JANOOV010000337.1, on the reverse strand, counting down.
ATTCAAATACAAAATACATGACACCACGCGCGCCTGCGTATGGGCATGCCGGTCCAGGTGTTTGCTGTAATACGCGCCGACCGGATAGCGCGCAAAGTGCAGCTCCAGATCGAACGCGCCGAGGAATAAAACGCGATTCAGCGTTAGGCGTAATTGTTCGAGTTGCGCGACATAGGCGGCTTGCGCAGCACTGAGTGCGCCGTGATCAATCCATGCAATCGAATCGCCACGAATCGCAGTATCGGCGTGCAAGTTGTCGCCGCTGCCGACGCGCGCCGCGTGAAATTCCCGTTGTGCCCAGCGGTGTTCCAGTTCCGCTGCCAGCGCGAGCCGGGTCCGGTTGTCGACAAAATCCGGCGTGACGCACCAGCCTTGTTGATCAAGAGTGGCGGCGATGTGTTCGGCGGGGTTCGAAGTCATCG
>JANOOV010000336.1:0-2616 GCA_031421535.1 Gammaproteobacteria bacterium | reverse complement strand
AAAAAAAGCAGTCGCACGCGCGGCCATCGACTACGTGCAGGCCGGTAGCATCGTCGGCGTGGGCACTGGCAGCACGGCCAATTGCTTCATCGACGAACTGGCCAAAATCAAGCATAAAATCGACGGCACGGTGGCAAGCTCGGCCGCAACTGCCAAGCGTCTGGAAGGTCACGGAATTCGTGTGCTGGATCTCAATGCCGTCGATGAAATCTCCGTTTATGTTGACGGCGCCGACGAAACCAACAAATATCTGCACCTCATTAAAGGCGGCGGCGGCGCGCTGACGCGCGAGAAAATTGTCGCAGCCGTGGCGAAAAAATTCGTGTGCATCGCCGACGAATCCAAACTGGTCGATGTGCTGGGCAAATTCCCGCTGCCGGTGGAGGTTATTCCCATGGCGCGCAGCCATGTGGCGCGCGAGCTGGTCAAGCTCGGCGGCCAGCCAGCGTATCGCGATGGTTTTGTCACCGACAATGGCAACATGATTCTCGATGTGCGTAATTTGACAATACTCGACGCCGTGATGTTGGAACAAACACTCAACAACATCACCGGCCTAGTCACTAATGGATTATTTGCACGACGTCCGGCGGATGTACTGCTGTTAGGCACGCCCAATGGCGTGAAAACGCTGACCTGAGCACGAGAATATCAACACATCTGGCTTGGCTGTTTCCCAATACCAACATCGGCATTCCGGGATCGAAAAATGCTACGACATTATCTGTTACTCATCGCTTTAATTCCCTGGCTGAACGGCTGCGCCATGCCGACGCGCGCCAATGTCGATGAAAGCGTCGATCAGCAAGCGGTGCGGCAAATATTCAGCGCTTACAAATACGCATTGCTGAATGACCTTGGCCCTGAAGCGGCGGACCTGATCAGCGAAAAAACGCTGCGCCATTACGACCAGCTTCGCCAGCTCGCACTCAGCGCCGACGCAAATGAACTGAAAGAATTACCGAGCTTCAACCGGCTGGTCGTGCTGGCAATTCGCCACAATGTCGCGGCAGCGGCGCTGCGCAAGATGCAGGGTAAAGACATTTTTGCGCATGGCGTCAAAAACCAGTGGGTAGCCAAAGACTCGGTGGCGCCGTTCGAGTTGGGCAATATCAACATCTACGGCAACTATGCGGGTGGTGACATTTCTTTTAGTGGCAGCTCGGCCAGATCCCAGCTTGAATTCCGCAAGGAAAACGGCGTGTGGCGCCTCAACCTGATGCCGTTGCTGGAACGCGTCGGACGTGATCGTTCGGCACAGCTAAACAGCAATCAGGATGAGAATAAAGCGATCCTCGGCATCATTGAACAGATGTCGGGACGTAAAGTAGACGCAGGAATCTGGACGCCGCCGGGGCGGGAATAAGCTACTTCGTTACCTGCGTCAGCGCTTTGATTTGCTGTTCGATTTGCTCGACCGGCAGCCCTGCCTGCAAGCGCTCGTTCGCCAGATGAAACAACGGCAGCGTTTTCGCAAGCAAGCCCGGCAGATGCACAAGCATGGCCTGCGCGTTACCGTGCTGGATCATCGTCAGTGCGTCGTCGAGTTTGGGGCTTGACACTTCGTCGCCGGGAAGATCTTCCACCGACTCGCCGCTGTCTGTCGCACACAAACGATTGCGGCCGCGACGCTTGGCGATATACAGCCGCGCATCGGCGCGCGCCAGCAATTGATCGATATCCACCGGCAGATTTTTGTCCTGCGTAACCACGCCGACGCTGACGGTGACCGGTACCCGCGTGTCCTTGTAAGTGAACTCCGCGCTCTCTGCGGCCTTGCGCAAGCGCTCCGCGAGCACCACTGCCGCCAAGCGGTTTGAATACGGTGCGGCAATTGCAAATTCCTCGCCACCGATGCGCGCCAGAATGTCGTTGGTACGAATATTCTTGGTAAGAATCTGCGCGATTTCCATCAACACGTAGTCACCGCATTGGTGGCCATAGGTGTCGTTAATAACTTTGAAATGATCCACATCGATCATCAGCACGCTGAACGGCTGCTCATGGCGGCGCATCATTTCCAGAGCCTCGCTCGCACGCACAAAAAATGCGCGCCGATTGGTGAGCTTGGTCAGCGCATCGGTGTTCGCATGCGCATTGAGAACTTTGTGACTTTCTTCCAGCTCGTGAATCAACAGTGCGAGTTTATGGTGGGCGCGCACCCGCGCGCTGATTTCAATCTTGTCGGCGTTTTTGGAAATGAAATCGTTGGCCCCCAACTCGAACGCGCGCGCGATGGCCTTGGTGTCCTCGGCACCCGTCACCACGATCACCGACATACTGGCGATGCGCGAAACTTCCGATGCGCGAATGCGTTGCAATAGTTCAAAGCCATTGAGGCGCGGCATGTCCAGGTCGGTAATGACCAATTCGATGTCGTCTTTTTCCTGCAACAGCGCCCACGCCTCCTCGCCGTTGCTCGCTTCGGTGACCTGCGACTGCTCCGGCATCGCACGCACCAACGCCACACGTATGGTGGCAGAGTCGTCCACCACCAACACATTGGGTGGCTGCTCGGGACCACCCGTAGCGATGGTCGGCAGCACGTGACTTGGGGTGGTTGTTTTATCGTTGTCCATCAGTTGATCCACATGCAACGCATGAGTGAATATCGGC
>JANOOV010000335.1:0-1981 GCA_031421535.1 Gammaproteobacteria bacterium | reverse complement strand
CTGCAAGCCGGTCCACCGTGGCCGGATGGGTCGAAAGCAACGTGATGGTCGCACCGTCCTGCTGTTGCAGTTTTTCAAAAAAGCGCAGCATGCCGTTGGCGTCAATCTGCGCCTTGCGCAGCGCCGCCAAACCCAGCACATCCGCTTCAGTTTCGTAATCGCGGCCAAATTTCAGACTGCCCAGTTGGGTTGCCATACCGGCCCACGCGTCCGCGCCGATTTGGCCCAAGGCGAGATTGATGGCCACGCTCCAACCCAGATTCTGCACCAAGCCTTTCAAGCTATGGCGCCTTTCGACGTGTTGAACTTCATGCGCCAGCACGCCCGCGACTTCTTCGGCAGTGGAGGCGGCCTGAATCAAGCCGACGTTGACGACCACGTAACCACCCGGTATGGCGAAGGCGTTGATCATCGGATTTTTGGCAACGTACCAGTGATAGGTATAAGGCGAACCGACCGTCAGGCGCGTGCCAATGTCGCGAATCGCATCGAGCGCGGCGCCGTCTTTGATCAGCGGCGTACTTGCTTCCACCTGTGCGAACACCAGCTTGCCTAACTCCTGCTCAGTCTGCGGCGAGATGCGATCCACGACCCAACCCACCACATGTTCGGATTGCCACCAAAATATCAACACCAGCACCAGTGGGCTCAGTACCAGCGCACCGAGCACCGCCCATCCCAGGTGAAATCCGCGCCGCGTGCGCGACACGTTTTTATTCCATTGCGCCAGCGACGCTTGCATTTCCGGCGGCGCGTGCGCCATCACTACGTCGCGTGCAGCCGCATCAACCGGCATCAATGACCATTGCGCGTCACCGCGCGTCCACGACAACAACATTTGTTGATGATCAAAGCCGCCACCGGCGATGCGCAACTCCGCCCAAGCCACACTCTCGTCACGACCCGGCCCCACACTCACCCGCAATGCCGTCACTGTAATGTGTGCAGTCACGCGCTGCCCGCCGGGCAATAATCCCGGACCAAAACACACGGCGGTAAATTCGACAGCAGATGGCATCACGATGTTGTTACCTGAAAATTCAGAGCAAAGTTTTTGCAACGCAAGGACCGTGCGTCAGCTTCGCCTGGCTACCTGAGGGGTAGAAACACATCGGTAATCGCCTCATTCTCCGCCGCATCCGGAAAAAATTTAACGCGCTGTAAATACATTGGAAAATCTCGCAGCTCCTCGCCGCTTTGCGGGAGCCATGCCGAGTAAAGATAGCTGATCGTCGCGCCCAGCGTATCGTCGGAGCCGATATGCCGCAGCACCGCGCAGCGGCCGCCCGGAATTGTTTTACACACCATCCCGAATTGATTGTCGGCCACGTCCCGGTCGATTGCGGCGCATAGGTCAAGACGATAATCCTCCGGTGCGACTTCCGCCGGGTCGCCATAGAGAATATTAAATGTAGCACTAACTCTCGGCGGCAGATGATTCTGCTTTCGCCATTCGATGAAACTTCGCACGGAGTTTCCGATCAACTGCGGGTCGCCACGATGCTCGAAGACGGCGACTTTTGTGTCGTTAAAGTTGATGATCCTGACCGCTTCGATTTGTTTTTCAGATTTCATATGATTGCTCCTCAGTTCGCTCACGGGTTGAAAGGTTGCATACCAAAGATTCCACTGCGGCTGTTTTCTGAATTCGGACGGTGATTGCCCGATGCTCTTCTTGAATGCGCGCGCGAACGACTCGGGCCCCTCGTAACCATTGGCCAATGCGATGTCGATGATTGGGCTGTGGCTGCGAAATGCGAGTTCATCCGAGATTTCCCATTAGCCCACGGACTCCGTAGAAAACACCGGTGAAAAGTGCGCGGGTAAATCAAGGTTGCTGGACTGTTTCCACAGTCCACTCATCCAGGTGCAGCGCTTCATGGCAAGGGCGAGTTTGAGAATATGTTTGCGCCCCTCATGGGTTGAGCCACTGGCGTGATTTCTTTGTCGGAAAATTGCAGCTCAAAGTCCATGATCCCCC
>JANOOV010000334.1:0-2720 GCA_031421535.1 Gammaproteobacteria bacterium | reverse complement strand
CGTCGCGCCGCACCCGCTCCAACATCTGCGTCTGCGGCGGCAAGACATAATCGATACCTTATGGTAACAACCAACGTTCGGTATCCATGATCGCCCTCAAATCTTTACCAGATACAACAGCACCACACCTGCCACCATACTCACCAATCCACTGATGCGCATGGTGCGGTCGTCCATTTGCGCCATCTTGGCCAGAGCGTTGCGCATCACCTCGGGCTTTAAAAACGGGATGATGCCTTCGATCACCAACATCAGCCCCGTCGCCACCCACATCACATCCCAGTCAATCATCGCGGGTACTCACGGCGTAACGCGTCACTTAACGACGTGAACCTTTTGCGCTGCTGAAGTATTTGAAGAATTCCGAATCCGGCTTCAACACGATGATGTCGGAGCGATCCGCAAACGTCTTCTTGTACGCGGTCAAGCTGCGATAAAACGAATAGAACTCGGAATTTCTACTGAAGGCCTTCGCATAAATTTCAGACGAGGTGGCATCGCCTTCACCGCGCGTGCGCTCCGCGTCGCGATACGCTTCGGCGAGAATCACAGTGCGTTGCCGGTCGGCATCGGCGCGAATTTTTTCAGCCGCTTCCGCACCGCGCGAACGCAGATCTTTCGCCACCCGCTGCCGCTCGGCTTCCATGCGCTGATACACCGAGTTGCTGATCGAAGCGGCGTATTCGATGCGCAGAATACGCACATCGACGACCTGAATGCCGAGTTCCTTCACCTGCTTGTTGGCCTGCACCGTAAGCAAGTCCATGATTTGCGCGCGCTCGCCCGAAATCACTTCCTGAATGGTGCGCTTGCCGAACTCATCGCGCAGTCCGTTCTTGATCAGCTCCGACAACCGCTGGTTGGCATTGCTCATTTCGCCGCCGGTCGCGGTGAAATAGCGCGCCACGTTCTCGATGCGCCACTTCACAAACGAATTCACCAGGACGTTTTTCTTCTCCGAAGTCAAATACTCTTCGGGCTCTGAATCCAGCGTCAACACGCGTGCATCGAACTTGCGCACGTTTTGAATCAGCGGAATCTTGAAGTACAGACCCGGCTTGAAATCGTCACGCACGATTTCGCCGAACTGGAACATCACCGCGCGTTCACGCTCGCTGACGGTGAAGATGGCGCTTGCCAACAGCGCCAGCAGCGCCGCCAGACTGATCAGTGCAAACAACATTTTTTCGCTCATTAGCGGGTCTCCCGGCTGCGTAATCGATCACGTTGTTCGCCCACGGCGGAGCGGGTCGCGGCATTATCCTGCGGCGCCGAGGACGGCGGCACCGAATCAGGAAACGCTGCCGACGCGCTCGAGCCCGGACCACCACGCTGGGTTTCGAGGAATTTATCCAAAGGCAAATACACCATGTTGTTATTGCCCGGCATATCGACCATCACTTTACTGGTGGCGCCGAGCACCGACTCGACCATCTCGAGATACAGACGTTCGCGCGTCACGATCGGTTCTTTTTGGTATTCGGTCAGCACTTTGGTGAAGCGTACCGCTTCACCTTCCGCGTGTGCGACGACCCGCGACTTGTAAGCGTTGGCGTCTTCCAGTTGGCGTGCCGCCGCACCGCGCGCCTTGGGAATAATGTCATTGGAGTAGGCTTCAGCTTCGTTCTTCAGGCGTTGCTCGTCTTCGCGCGCGCGCACCGCATCTTCGAACGCCGAGCGCACCTGCTCCGGCGCACGCGCGCCCTGCAGGTTGACGCTGGTGACGACCAGACCGGTTTTGTAGCGATCCAGAATCTGCTGCACCATGGTCTCGGCACGCTGCCCGATTTCGCCGCGACCTTCGGTAATTACAAAGTCCATTTTGCTCTTGCCGATAATTTCGCGCAGCGCGCTTTCCATCGCCTGGCGCAGGGTGACGTCGGGATCGGCCACGTTGAATAAATAATCCCTGGCGCTTTTCACCTTGTATTGCACCGACATTTCCAGATCGACGATGTTTTCGTCTTGCGTCAGCATCAAGGTACCGCGATCACCCGCATTGGCGCTGCGTGCCCCGATTTGACTGCCGATGTCGGATTTCTGGATACGCGACACGTCCACGGTTTCGATCGTTTGCATCAGGCGCGGATACCAATGCAAGCCGGGCCCGGTGGTGTCTTTGTAGGCGCCGAATTGCAGCACCACTGCCTGCTTGCCTTCTTCCACCGTGTACAAACCGGACAATGCCCAGCCTACCGCAATGACCAAGGCTGCCAATGACAGCAGCTTCTTGGTGTTGTCGGGTGACGACGCACTGCGCCCTCCGCCCGGGCCGCCGCCGAAAATACCGCCGAGCCTGCCCTGAATTTTTTTCATCAATTCGTCGAGGTCAGTTGCCGCCGCACCTTTATTATTACCGCTACGACTGCCCCAAGGGTCTTTGTCCCCTTTCCCACCCGGTTCATTCCAGGCCATAAAGAGCTCCGAAAGCTTGATATATGTTATCGCGTGACGCGAGAGGTTGGTTCAAACAAAAAACGAGGCTGGATTTTAGGAGGCTTATGCCGCGCCCGCAAGGCGTTTCGCGTCGGGAGAAAATCCCAACCAGGAAAGTCCCGGCATAAAGGGTGCGGCGGAAGCCGTCGTCGGCCCTCGTTACATGAGGCCAAACAGAGGTCGCAGTTTTGTTTTTTTTAGGAGTTAAGGAAGGAAACATCCACGGCTTATGCCGCAAGCGGTTAACCCAGCCAATCGGCCTACTTTGCCAGGCGATTATGCAC
>JANOOV010000333.1:0-9281 GCA_031421535.1 Gammaproteobacteria bacterium | reverse complement strand
ACCGTTGGTAGCACCATCTAATATGGTGAGAATGCCACTCTGATTCCCCACATATATCTTGTTGGTGACCGAATTCACCGCAATGGATTGCGGGATACCGCCCACTGAAACTGTGGAAGTGCTGTTGGTTGCGCCGTCTATCGCCGTGATGCTAGCGCTGCGGAAGTTCGACACATATATCTTGTTGGTAACCGAATTAAGAGCGATATAACCCGGTAGATCGCCAACCGGAATTGAGCTGGTATTGTTGGTGGCACCTTCTATTACTGTGACGGAGCTGCTAGCGTAATTCGCCACATAGACTTTATTGGTAACTGAGTTAAGCGCGATTGAGCCTGGTTGATTGCCGACCGGTACCGTAGCAATCAAACTATCCACCGCCCAAGCCGACGTTGCTGTGAGTGAGAGCATCGCAAGCAAGGCAAAAAACGGCAGCAGTGCCCTAATCAGTAATTTCTTTCCTGTGGACAACCGTGCTGACATCGTCATTTTAGTTTCTCTCTGATAAAAACTCATGATTGAAAGGGTGGCTTCAAACACCCGGATGCAAGAAACGCAGCATGATGCTGGCGATTTGTTTGTGCCCATCCCGCCCCATCGAAAAGATAAAAGACCGGGTTTGGAGAACAAAGGAACGGGCGTGCTATTGCACCGGGAAACGGGCATTGATTTCAGCTTCTGCCGCCAGCCAATCTTCAAGCTGGCATTCGCCGCTGAAAGCGCGTTGCTCTGCCCGGTAATAGGCGGCGTCGGAAACCATCTGCCGCCGATCCTGCGGGGAAATACTCATGGGCGTGCCATGTTCAGACATTACGCTGCGGATCGCCCCGCGTGGCATATCGACATGGCTGCTTTCCCCATCGCCTTTTAGCGAGGGACTTAATTTTTTTTGTTTTGCTGGTGATGCGGTGCTTTCTTTTTTCTGGCTCATGTTCGCGATTTCCTTCCACCGTTATTCTAAGTTGGGTTGGCAACAGACTGTTCCGTGAACGACGTGAACTCCATCTATTCGGCAGTAGCGGATAAATATTGAGTGGGAATTGAACCGCCTCCGGCCAGCGTGCAATTTACACACGGTCTTGACAGTATAGGTGAAGGATTCCAGGCTGGATTTATCCCATTTACCGCGTACCAGATTCGACACGCGGGATTTCGAGACGCCAAGATTTTGCGTGGCTTCCACCTGCGTCCAACCCTTTTTTTCAATCTCTGCGGGTCTGATTCCCCGCGGCTTGCGGCGAGAAGTAGTTGTTGTTCGATACCTCGCTGCTTGCGGCGGGGTAATTCATTGCCGCGTTTGCAGTGGGCCCGCCGTGGAGCAAAGTTTTATAACCTCTGTGCAGCGGTTGCTCTGCCTCGCCGTCAGTTATTGGGAACAAAAAGGGCGACGGGTAGTCTCTTGCCTTGTGCGCGTGAGGCGGTTATGGTTTTTAGCAGCTAAAATTTTTGCACTCACACGGACCAGAGAAAACGCACCCCATGTCACAACAACAAGCGATTGCGCTGTTACGCGCACATATCAATCAACGCATTCTCGGCCAGCAGGAATTTGTCGAACGCTTGCTGATCGCGTTGCTCGCCGACGGCCATTTACTGGTGGAAGGCGCGCCGGGTCTGGCCAAAACCACGGCCATCAAGGAATTGAGCGCCGGGCTGGAAGGTGACTTTCACCGCATTCAGTTCACGCCGGATTTATTGCCGGGGGATGTCACCGGCACGGAAATTTATCGGCCGCAAGACAGCACCTTTGTGTTCCAGCAGGGACCGATCTTTCACAACCTGGTGCTGGCCGACGAGATCAATCGCGCCCCGGCCAAAGTGCAGTCCGCATTGCTTGAAGCCATGGCCGAACGCCAGGTCACGGTCGGCAGTAAAACCTATCCGCTGCCGCAGTTGTTCATGGTCATGGCGACGCAAAATCCGATTGAGCAGGAAGGCACCTATCCGCTGCCGGAGGCACAGCTTGACCGTTTTCTGATGCATCTGCGCATCAGCTATCCCGACGCCGCCGCCGAGCTTGCGATATTGAAACTGGCGCGCACCCAGGCCAAACGCAGCGCGCATCCGACTGAAAAAATGCGACCGCTGGTGTCGCAGAAAATTTTATTCAAGGCACGCGACGAGATCCTGGACCTGCATATGGCCCCCTTGCTCGAAAACTACATCGTGCAACTGGTGATTGCGACCCGTGACCCGAGTCCTTATGGAGGGGATTTGAAATCCTGGGTGAACTACGGCGCCAGCCCGCGCGCCACGATAGCATTGGACCGCTGCGCCAAGGCGCATGCATGGCTGAATGATCGCGACTATGTGTCGCCGGCGGATATCCATGCTATTGCTCACGACGTGTTACGGCATCGTATTTTGCTGACCTTCAGCGCTGAAGCGGCCGGTATCACGACCGATAAATTCATCACTGAGTTGATCGGGCGCGTGCCGGTCCCGTAGTCAAAATTTTGCAGGCTACCGAGTTACTGTGAAAGGCATCCACATCACCCTCGACGAATTGATTCAGGCGCGGCTGCTTGCCCAGCGTCTGCGTCTGGCGTCGCGTGACAGCGCACGCGCGCAACGCGGCGGCGCGCACCTGTCGCGCTTTCGCGGGCGCGGGATCGACTTCGACGAAGTGCGCGTGTATCAACCCGGCGACGACATTCGTTCGATGGACTGGCGGGTTACGGCGCGCACCGGACGCCCGCATGCAAAGGTGTTTCGTGAAGAGCGCGAGCGTCCGGTATTGTTTGCGGTGGACCTGGGATCGAGCATGCAATTCGGCACGCGCGTCGCGTTCAAGTCGGTGATCGCCGCCAAAGTTACCGCGTTTTGGGCATGGTGCGCGGCGCGGCATGGGGATCGCGTCGGCGGCGTGTTGCTGCGCGACCACGGCAGCGTTGAGTGCAAGCCGCGCGCCGGTCATGCCGGAGTGTTGCGATTGTTGAACGCGTTGGCGGAACCGGTCGTATTGTCAATATCGGCGCCCGCGCACGGCGTTGCACAATTGTTGCAAAGCCTGCGCTCGGTGGCACGTCCGGGCAGCTTGATCGTGTGGATCAGTGATTTTCGGGAAGTGACCGCTGCGCATGCCGCCGCATTGAGCGAATTGCGACTGCACAGCGAGCTGGTTGCGGTGCAGATCTACGACGATCTGGAAGCGCAGTTACCGCCGCCGGGGCGCTACAGCGTCAGCGATGGCCGCCGGTCGCTGGCCTTCGACGCCGCCGACCCGGCGTTGCGCGATGCCTATCAGCAACGCTTTGCGCAACACACGCATGAGCTACAGGTGTTGCTGAACTCGCTGTCGATTCGCTTGCTGCGCGTCGCGACCCACGACGATCCGTACGCGCTGCTCAGTCGCGAGTTACGTGCGATGTATGGGCGTTAGGTTAGTGCGCCGTAAACGATGCGACTCAAAAATTGTAAAGAACAATTATTTTCAACATAAGGCACTCCTTCCCCCTGCAAGGGGGAAGGCAGGGATGGGGGTGTGCAAGCACACCGTTTTTATCAGCACCCCCATCCTCACCTTCCCCTTGCAGGGGGAAGGAATGCTCCGTTTCCACGTTCATTTTGACGCGTTGCGTTATGGCCGACTCCACCAATCTGTTAAACAATCTGCGCGATATCCACGCGCCGCCGCCGTTGTCATGGTGGCCGCCCGCGTTCGGCTGGTGGTTGTTGCTCGGCGTGTTGCTGGTCGTGCTGATAGGGTGGTGGTGGCTGCGGCGCGCGCGGCTGTGGCGTCGTGATGCGCTGCGCGAATTGCAGAAACTGGAGCTGGAATTTCGCGCCACTGGTGATGTCGTAAGCTGTGTTGCGCAGCTGTCGGTGTTACTGCGGCGCGTGGCGCTCAGCGTGCGTGCGCCGACGGCCGCGCTGACCGGTACGGCCTGGTTAAAACATCTGGATGAATTGGGGCGCACGCAGCAGTTCAGTACCGGTATCGGGCAGGTGTTGAGCAGTGCGCCCTATGCGCGCGCGGAAAACGTTGACGTGCCGCAGCTTATCGAATTGGTGCGGCGTTGGCTGAAGAGAGTTTCATAATGCAATTCGCATGGAGCTGGGTGTTTTATTTGCTGCCGCTGCCCGTATTGGTGCGCGTCCTGTGGCCCGCCGCGCGTGAAATTCGCGATGAGGCGCTGACCGTGCCGTTTTTCGCAAGTATCGCGGCATTGGCAAAACCCTCGGCACGGGTGAGCAGCAATCGGGCATGGCTGATTTTTTTAACTGTGATCTGGGTGCTGTTGATCAGCGCGGCGGCGCGCCCGCAACGTTTGGGCGACGCGGACAGTTTACCGGTGACGGGTCGTGACTTGCTGCTGGCGGTTGATCTGTCCGGCAGCATGGAAGTGCCGGATCTTGAACTGCACGGCAAACCGGCAACGCGCTTGCAGGTGGTGCAGGCGGTGGCGGGGGATTTCATCGCGCGGCGCGCGGGCGACCGGGTCGGGCTGATTTTATTCGGCAAACGCGCCTATGTACAAACGCCGCTCACGTTTGATCGCGCCACCACGCGCGCGATGCTCGACGAGGCCGAGATTGGTCTGGCGGGAAAAGAAACCGCCATTGGCGACGCGATTGGAGTGGCTGTCAAAAATTTACGTGATGTGCCGCAGGACAGCCGTGTGCTGGTGTTGCTCACCGACGGTGCGAACACCGCAGGTGAATTGACACCGGTGCAAGCGGCGGACCTTGCCGCGCAATATCACGTGCGCATCCATACCATCGGCGTCGGCGCCGACGCACTGGACGTCAGCGCTTTGATGGGCGTGCCCGCGTTCAGTGGCTGGATGCGCCAACGCATGATCAATCCGTCCGCCGATCTCGACGAGAAATTGCTTAAACAGATTGCCGATGTCACCGGCGGACGTTATTTCCGCGCGCGCGACAGCGCCGGTCTCGAAGAGATTTATCGCGCGCTCGACCAATTGGAACCGCACGCGCGCGCCGATGAAATTATTCGCCCGGTGGCGGAGCTTTACTATTGGCCATTGGCGGCGGCGTTCGGTGCCGCACTGGCGCTGGCCGGGTGGCGCATCGCACGGCAGCGCTCGACTGCGTCGCGCAGCATCGCGAGCATGACGCCATGATCTTAGAAACCTCAGTTGACCGCTACAAGGCATAAGCAAGTGCGCGCAGGTATTGATATTTTATGTTTTTACAGACTTCACCCTGAGGGTGAGGCCCGCTACGGCCTGCGGAGCACGCCCCGTTGGGCGCATGGCTACGTTGCAACTCGTCGGAATAGCTCGCTATTCCTCGCTCGTTGCGCCTTGCCCTGCACCCAACGGGTCGCACTCCGCAGGCCGTTCAACTGAGGTTTCTAGGATGATCGAAACCCTGTGGCACAACTTTCATTTCATGCGCCCGCTGTGGTTGCTGGCGCTGATCCCGGCGCTGTGGTTGCTGTGGCGTCTGGCGCGTGATGCGGCAGCGCCCGGTGCCTGGGCGCGCGTGGTTGATGCGCATCTGCTGCAGCATTTGGTGGTGCGTTTCGGCGGGCAGGGCGCGAGCGTCGCGATGGTGCGGGTGTTAGGTGCGGCATGGATTATCGCCGTGTTGGCCTTGGCCGGGCCGAGCTGGTCGAAGTTGCCGCAAGCCGTGTACCGCGCACAGAACGCACGCGTCATAGTGTTGAGCCTTGCCCCCACCATGGATGCGCGCGATGTGGCGCCGTCGCGGCTGGCGCGTGCGCGGCTCAAGGTGCTGGATGTGCTGGCGCGCCAGAATGAAGGACAGACCGCGCTGATTGCTTATGCGGCCGAGCCCTACGTGGTTTCACCTTTGACCGAAGATGCCAGGACAATTGCGGCGTTGGTGCCGGTCTTGACTACTGACCTGATGCCGGTGGCGGGCGATCAACTCGGCGCGGCCTTGCAGCAGGCGCGCGCGTTGCTGGAGCAGGCGGGTGTGCCGCAGGGCGAGGTGACCGTGATCGCCGACAGCGCGGGCGATGCATCTGCCCGCCGTGTCGCAGCGGAAGTGCGCGCCGCCGGTCATCGCGTGTCGGTGCTGGCGGTGGGGACCAGCGACGGCGTACCGGTCACGGCGCCAGGTCGCGGCTATTTAAAAGATGCGTCGGGCGCGATCATCATCGCGAAGCTTGAATTGCAGCCGCTGCAACAACTGGCAAGTGCGGGTGGCGGACAGTTTGCCAAGCTTGGCCCCGATGATTCCGATCTGGAACAGGTGCTGGGTTCCCCGTCGCCCACGCGCGCTACCGATCATGCGCGGCGCGTCGACGGCAGCAGCGAACGCTGGCGCGACGAAGGTCCGTGGCTGGTGTTGATATTATTGCCGTTGGTGGCCTTGTTGTTTCGCCGTGGCTGGTGGGCGGTCGGGTTGGCAGCACTGCTGATGGCACCGCCGGAGGTGTCGCACGCCTTTGAGCTGTCCGACCTGTGGTTGCGCAGGGACCAGCAGGCGCAGCGCGCGTTGCAGGCGCAAGACTATCCACGTGCCGCGCAGTTGTTCAGCGATGCGCAGCATAAAGGCACCGCACTGTATCGCAGCCAGCGTTACGAGGATGCCGCGCAGGCATTTGCGCAAGGTGGCTCCGCTGATGCGCATTACAATCACGGCAATGCGCTGGCGAAAGCCGGGCAATTGGAGCAGGCGCGGGCGGCGTATCAGGAAGCGCTGCGCCTGTCGCCGGATCATCAGGACGCGCTGTTCAACAAAACCCTGGTGGAAAAAATGCTGGAGCAACAATCGCCGCCATCGGAAGCGTCGGCTGAGGATCAGCAGCAACAAGAATCGCAACAACAAAACTCACCGCCAAAATCAGGAAAAGATTCACCGCAAGCGCAGCAATCGCCGTCGAACGACGCGGCTCCAGGTCACGACAAAAAGCCCGAGGGCCAGCGGGCGGACAAGTCTGAGTCGGCAGGGCAGCGCGCCGAAGCAAAATCCGGCGCCGCCGATAAGCCGCAGGACGCATCCGAGCATCAAGGTGCGCAGGCTCGACAGAAAGCGGAAAACGCGCGCGACGACGGGCAGCGCGAAGCGTCGCAGGCGATGGAGCAATGGTTAGGTCGTGTCGGCGACGATCCGGGTGGATTGTTGCGCGAGAAATTCCGGCGCGAACATGTACGCCGGGCACAACGCGGAGTCAGGCAATGAAGTTACCTGCGGGATGGAGTGTAGTGCTGGGCGCACTGTGGCTGTGGAGCGCTCCGACGTCGGCGGCCGAGGTGCATGCGCATGTGAACCGTAACGTCATCACGCAAAACGATACGCTGGAATTAACCATTGAGCTGGGCGGCCAGGACGGCGTGCCCGACCTGGCGCCGCTTGCGCAGGATTTCACCGTGCTGAACAGCGCGCGCAGTAATCGCATCAGTATCGTTAACGGGCAGGTCGATACGCGCAATGAGCAGGTGTTGACCCTGGTGCCAAAACGCACCGGCGAGCTGCAGATTCCGGCGCTCACGGTCGGCGGCAAACACACCGATCCGATGGTTATCAAGGTTGTCGCCGGCAAAGCCGCTGCTGCGGGCGACGACGTATTATTGGAGTCGTCGGTGGATACGCGCACGGTCGATGTACAGGCGCAATTGATTTATACCCTGCGCCTGTTGCACAGCGTGGATTTGAAAGAAGGCTCGCTCACGGTGCCCGACCTGCCCAATGCCATCGTCGAGCGGCTGGGCGAAGACACCACCGGCGAAGTCCGGCGCAGCGGGCGGCGTTACCGCGTAGTCGAGCGCAAATACGCGATTTTTCCGCAGGCCAGCGGCGCGTTCAAAATTCCGCCCGCACAGTTCAACGGAAAAACCGTCACGCGCGGCGGCTCGCCGTTTGACAGTTTTTTCAACCGCCGTTTCGGCACCGACCCGTTTGACCAGATGTTTGCCGAGGGTCAGATGGTGCGCGCGGCTTCCAGCGAAATTGTGGTGAACGTAAAATCGCAGCCCAAGGAGGCGCTCGGCGGTGGGTGGCTGCCGGCAAAAAATGTCAGGCTCAGCGAAGAGTGGGCGCCGAGTCCGCCGCAATTCCGCGTCGGTGAACCGGTGACGCGCACCTTGATCCTGGAAGCCGACGGGCTCACCGCGCAGCAGCTTCCCGACGTGGGGCAGGCGGACATCGCGGGCGTAAAACTTTATCCGGATCAACCCGGCAAGGAAACCACGGCGCACCCGAGCGGTGTGACCGCGAAAAAGACCGTGAAAATTGCGTTGATCGCGACGCGGCCCGGTGCGTTGCAACTGCCGCCGGTGGAGGTGACGTGGTGGGATACGCGGCAGCGTATGGTCCAGGTCGCGACATTACCGGCGCGCACTATCGACGTATTGCCCGCTGCCGATACCGTCAGTGCAAATGTCCCGGCGCCGTCGCTGCCGCTTGCGACAGGCAACGCGTCGGCATCCATGCCGATGGAGTCGGCAACATCGTCTGATGAAGGCGCGATGAACGTGCGGCAGCCGGATTATTGGCCCTATCTGACCGCAGCGGCGGTGGCCGCATGGTTGTTCACGATGCTGGCGTGGTTGCGTGCCCGACGTGCTGCGGTACCCGCAGCGCCGTCGGGTAGTTCTGCCGATACGCAGCCGGTTAATGTCAAGATTGCGCGCGCCGCAGTGCACGCGGCATGCGCCAGCCGCAACCCGAAACAGTTGCGGGATGCCTTGCTGCGCTGGGCGGCCTGCCGTTGGCAGGATGCACCGCCGCGCAACATCGTTGATCTGGCGTCGCGGGCGAGCGATGCGACGCTACGGGAATTTTTGTTACGCCTGGAACGCGAAGGCTACGCCGCGCAAGCCGAAACGCCGGAGATTAAACCCATGATCGCAGCCATCGTGAAGTGGGTTGACACCGAACCGGAAAAAGAAAAAAAGCCGACCGGCGAGGCGGGGCTGCGCGCGCTGTATCCGGAATAGTGTGCTGCGCTGCGGTGTCGTCTTGATCGCTGCCCGGCGGCGTTTCCGCTGCTGTACATTTTGTGAAAGTGGAGCGACTATGCACAGGTAAAGTCGCGAACCATTGGTAAAGAGTTGTTGTCGAACCTCGGTCATTTAACGTTTTAGGGCACCCTGTTTAGTGAGAATGATCTTGCAACGCAAACCACACCGTACGCTCAGCATGTTTCTCATCTGTGTGATGGCGTGGTTTCCGTTGCTCAGCGTGGCGGGTTTGGCCTGTGGCGATGCCCCGGCACAGGCCGATAGCCACGCGCATCATGCGCAGCCCGAAGAGATCTCCGATCAAAATCACCAAATCCATTTGTGCCATAGTGTTTGCGCAGCGTGCGCTTTATTATCGCTGTCGTCCCCGCTGTTGCAGTA
>JANOOV010000332.1:0-5313 GCA_031421535.1 Gammaproteobacteria bacterium | reverse complement strand
GGATCTGCTCCTAGTACGAGAGGACCGGAGTGGACGTACCTCTGGTGTACCGGTTGTCACGCCAGTGGCACTGCCGGGTAGCTATGTACGGACGGGATAACCGCTGAAAGCATCTAAGCGGGAAGCCCACCTCAAGATGAGGTTTCCCTGGACCTTTAAGGTCCCTGAAGGGCCCTCGAAGACTACGAGGTTGATAGGCTGGGTGTGGAAGCGCAGCAATGCGTGAAGCTAACCAGTACTAATTGCCCGTGCGGCTTGACCATATAACACCCAAGCAGTTTGGCGGGTGAATTTGTAGCAAATGCGAACACACTCGCCTTGATCAACTTCCCAAATTCGGTCTATTGCGAAGGCTTAAAACGCGCAGTAGGCGGTACCAGTTTGTCTGGCGGCCTTAGCGAGCGTGAACCACCCGATCCCATTCCGAACTCGGAAGTGAAACCGCTCAGCGCCGATGATAGTGTGGGTTTACCCATGCGAAAGTAGGACACTGCCAGGCAATTAATTCCTAAACCCCTAGCGTTCTCGTTAGGGGTTTTTTTTCGTGAAGCGCGCGTAGTGTGCCGTTCTTGCGCAGATTCGGTGCTTAGTGCCGCCACCGTAGAGAGTTGCTGGAAAACCCGTGCTCAATACAACCAGTAGTCACGAACTGATTCCTGCCATTGTGCTTCATCAGCGGTCAACACCTGCTCCAGATCGTGGGCGCTGGCATTATTGTCATCCACCCATTCGCGAATAAAGGTTCCGCCATTGATCACATCGAAGGCAAGTCGTTCGGTTTCATATTCGTAGGGGAAGTCGCGCCACAGCCGGTAATCCGGAGTGCACAGGCGTATGGCTTTCAGAAACAGCAGCGTCAATCGAAACGGTTTGAATTCGTGGTGACGATAGCCGGAAAAATCAGTGTGGAGCTGAAAGCCCTGGCACAGTTTCCCCGCATGCTTGTGAAAGGTGGGCTGAAAGAAGCAGGGCCGCAGGTGGACGCCTTGTATCCAGTGCGGTGCAAAGGCGGTCATTTTTTTCAGCACGGCGGTGATGTCGATATCGGGCGCACCCATGATTTCCAGCGGCACGCTGGTGCCGCGTCCTTCGGATAATTCCGTGCCTTCAATCAACACCGAGCCCGCATAGATACGTGCCATGTTGAGACTGGAGGCATTGGGGCTGGGATTTACCCACGGCTTTTCCCCCCACGGCCAACCGTAACCGGGGGCGGCGTTGGGGGCGTAGCCTGACATGGAAATAATCTCCAGCTCCACGTCCAGTTTGAAATGATCTACAAACCATTGAGCAAGCTCGCCCACCGTGAGTCCGTGACGCATCGCGATGGGCCCGGCGCCGACGAAACTTTCCCACCCCGGTTGCAGTAAATTGCCTTCGATGGGGCGACCGGCGGGGTTGGGCCGATCCAGCACGCACAGTGCTTTGTTGTGTTGCGCGCAGGCTTCGAGCAAATAGCGCAGCGTGGTGATGTAGGTATAAATCCGGCAACCCAGATCCTGGATGTCGAACAGCAGCACATCGAACGTGTCCATCATCGCGTCCGTCGGGCGGCGCACCTTGCCGTACAAACTGAAGACCGGCACACCGTGTACCGGGTCCAGGTAATCCTCGGACTCCACCATATTGTCTTGCTTGTCACCCCGCATGCCATGCTGCGGTCCAAACGCAGCCGTGATGTTCAGGCGGGTACGTTGCTTGAGGGCATCAATGCTGTGTTGCACGTCGGCGTTGACCGACGCGGGATGTGCGGCGATTGCAACGCGTTTACCTGCAAATTTACGTTGCAGCGCTGGGTCGCTGGTTAAACGGTCGATGCCAAGGGTGATCATGATGAGAATTTTTCCCGTTGCTATGCATTCATGCCGATGCTGGATCAAAGCTTAGGACAAAACCGGCGGGGTCATGAAAATCCGGTTTAACGCCGCTGTGCTGCAATGCAAAGTAGTACAGGTTGCCTGCCGTATCCTCGATCACGCTGCTGATGCCGATGATGAGTTGCTGGCCCACCACGGGCAACGGTAACGGCAGCGTTGCACTCAGGCTCGCGAGGCGCGACTGCGCAACCTCCGTCGTAATGCTGATATCGGTAATGAGCAATTCCGGTTGCAGTGTGCTGCGATAATCGGTGAAACGATAAACGTTCCAGTCGCGGCTCGGCGCAAGGTTAACTTCCCAATACTCCGCACGCGTCGGCACCTTCAGGAATAGCTCGAAACAGGTGGTACGCCACAACTCGTTTTTCCGTGACGGGTGCGCGTTGGTGCTGTTGAACTTCACGTGCTCAGTTGCACCATTGATGTGGTAAACAACATTCACGATGCTAGTATCGAATGCCGCCGTGCCGGTAATTTCGATATCGAGCATCGGTGTGGTAGTGCGCAGCGGTACTCCGGGGGCGTCAAACGGCACAAGACGGAAAAAATGGGCGCGCATTCTCTGTTCAGTTTTAGGAGGGGATTAGGTGCGAAGGATAATACGCCATCGATTTTCAAAGTAGAGCCACGGCGATAACCCGATGCAGGTAGCGTATCGCGGGCGGAAGTGGATTTCGAAGCGCCCATTTCCAAGCCCGAACCCCACGCGTCACGATCTACTGGGGCGGTGATAGGCCGCCGCCTGAGTCTTGACAATTCCCTGGTTTTCTATCGTGTTCTTTACCGTGACTTTTCCACCCCGCCGGGTTTTTTATTTTTCGGGTAGCGCCTTATCTTTCATTGATACAAACACGACGGTTTGGCTTGATCCATTTGCCAACGGCTCGTACTGAATCTCGGCGGTCATGTCCCATGGGACCGCTGCTGGAATACTGCGCAGGAACTGATCCAATGCCTCTTGCCCGTTATGCGAGGCGCTGACTTTGCACAGCGTCTCGCGGCACGAGATATCGGTGACCGATGATCCTGGCGAGGCTTCCAGATTTTCAGCAGCAGTCCGAAACGCCGCTTGCAGCGTAGCGGTTGCACGCGGATCTTCCCGTTCGGCTTGCATTACTGTTTGAAAATGGCGGAAGCGTTCAAGCGGAGCAGTTTGCTCGGGAGATGCGCTTTTCAGGAATAGTTCGTCTTTCGAAAGTTCACTAACTGCAGCAACTACTCTCGCGCACTTGGACACAAATTCTGGATTACTGGATACCTGTAAGCTTAGTTCTCAAAGCTTCTAGGTCTGCTTTGGCGTGACCCTTCGCTACCTTACTCGGTTGGGTTGCAGCGGCGGCCGATATAATCCCATCTTTGATTGAGGTGTTTGCTTCCAGAGCAGAGATTGGCGGAAGGGAGAGCGCGGCACGCTTTTCATTGGTGGCTGTTAGTATTGTCGCAGCGGTTACCTTGGCCAGGTTCAAAGCGCGCTGGAGTGCCGTAGCTGAATCATCCCTCGCGCTTTTAAGCAGCTTTACATCCCTGTCGCTAGCATTAGCAATTTTCTGAAAGAGAACTCTCAGTGCTTCAACCTCATCAAGGCGGAGTAGTTCCTGTACTTCCTTTGCCCTCTTGCCAGGCTCAGCCAAAACATACCGAATCAGTTCTCGACGCGAAAGTGCAAACTCTGGATGCATTGCAACCTTTGCAAATACTGCTCGGACATCTGGGTCGTTGGGTGTCAGCGTGGGGTTCTTCGCGTCTTTCACACTGCGAAAGATGGTTGCGTCCTTCTTGAGTGATGGGATGTGGACTGTCATCGAGACGTAGGCGCGTTCGGGCTTATTACGGCTATCTACGTGTGGACCGTGCTCCCTCACCGACAATCCACCTGTGCCCGTGCCAGACAGACGAGAAATGTTTCCTGTCAGTGCGAATTCAAGCGCATCTACTAGCCCGCTCTTCCCGGTACCGTTCGAACCACAGATGGCAAAGTTTTCCCCACCAAGGTCTAGTGTCAGATCACGAATGCCACGGAAGTCCCGAATGGAAATTGACTTGGCGCGGATCACAGTGGCTCTTCCCCGAACAAAGCTGTCCGAATAGCAGTTTCTGTTGGCTTTCCGTCGAAGATCACTACCTTTAAGTTTTGAGCGATCTCACGATAGTCCTCATTCTGGCCGAGAGCAGCGAGAAACCCGCCTATGATTTGATGTGCGACACTTCCGCTCCCGTGAATGCCAGCAGTGTCGTTATTCGGAACCAAGGAGTCGGTCTTTTCGAAACTCATATTTCTCTCCCCCTGTTCAGGCAGTGACAAGCAATAGGGGACTTCCCACGTTTTCCTTCTAGACTGATCGTCTGCTATTTGCGGCGATGGTACCACTAGAGAGAATTACATCGGATGCCCGCTCAGGGTCGAAAGCAGACTGATCTTGCCCCACCATCACGGACACATAGTTAAGCGACTTGTTTAGCCTCAAACGCTTCAGGGCTGAGATAGCCGATGGTCGAATGAAGGCGCTGGCGATTGTAATAGACTTCGATGTAGTCAAACAGATGCGCTTTGGCGAGCGCTCGGGTGACAAAGCGTTCGCCGTGCACGGCTTCAACTTTCAGGCTGTGGTTCCAGCTTTCCATGGCGGCGTTGTGCCCCAAGGGCAGGCTGCGCGCTCATAACAATCGCCTTTCTTGCTCATGCTACAGATGAGGTTGTGCGCGCGGATGACACGCTGATCGTCGTGTGAACAATACTGGCTGCCGCGATCCGAATGCAGGATCACGCCTTGGGGCTTCTTGCGTCGCCATAACGCCATCTGCAAGGCGTCCATCACCAGCGTTGCGGTCATCCGCTCCGCCATCGCCCAGCCCACGACCAAGCGTGAATACAAGTCCATCACGACCGCCACATACAGCCACCCCTCATCGGTGGGCACGGAGGTGATATCGCTCACCCATTTCTGGTTGGCGGCGTCGGCGTGAAAGTTCTGCTTCAATAAATTATCCGCCACCGGCAAGGTGTGATTGGAGTTGGTCGTCGCCTTGAACTTCTTCGCCGCTTTGGCACGTAACTGCAGCTTTCTCATGCGCCGGGCCACACGATGACGGCCCGCCGCAATCCCATGCGCCTGCACACCCAACGTCACGCGTGGTGAGCCCGCGCGGCCTTTCTGCGCCGTAAACACGTCCGTGATCGCGGCATCCAACGCAACGTTATCCTGCGCTTGCGCCGAGGGCGGGCGACGTCTCCAACTGTAATAACCGCTGCGTGAAACCGAGAGCACGCGGCTCATCAGTGCAACATCGAAATGGTTTTTATGCGCCGTCATCAGGGCGTACTTCACTTGGGTAGTTTCGCAAAGTACGCCGCCGCTTTTTTTAGGAACGCGACCTCGTCCTCCAGTCGCGCCACATCGCGCTTGAGCCGCGCATTATCCCCCAGTTGCAGCTTCTG
>JANOOV010000331.1:0-9471 GCA_031421535.1 Gammaproteobacteria bacterium | reverse complement strand
ACACCCGAGGGCGCGCTGGCCAATGTGCTGGACAGCATGTGTTCGGCGTTGCAGGCCTCAATCAATACACTCACCACACTGCAACAAGCTCTACTCGCGCGCTGCGTGGAAATTCTGAACGCCGCGACCGACGGCAACGATACGCAAGTCGTCGATGCGTTACGCGCGCTGGCGCCCGACGAAGTCGCTGCGCAAGGTCGCATCGGCAACAGCTTTGGGCAGCAACAACTCAGCAACATCGGCGCGCGTTTGAGCGCGTTACGCAGCGGCGCCTCCGGCGTGGGGCTTGCGGGTTTGTCGTTTAACATCCAAGGCCGCACTGTGCCGGGATCGGTGCTGGTGTACGCATTGGAACCGGAAGCGCGCAGCGCAGCGGCTGTCGATCTGCCGCAGGCGGTGCCGAGATGGGGCGGCTTCGTCAGCGGCACCGTCGGCGGTGGCGACAAAGACCGCACGGCCAGCGAAGAAGGTTTTGATTTTCGTACCCGGGGACTCACCGCAGGCGCCGATTACCGCTACAGCAGCACACTCGTATTCGGCAGCGCGCTCGGCTACGCGCGCAGCAACGTGAATCTCAACGCCAATGGCGGTGGCCTGGACGCCTCTGCCATTAGCCTGTCACTCTACGGCACCTATTACCGCACACAGAATTTGTACCTCGACGCGGTGCTGAACTACGCCGCGAATAATTACGATCAGACGCGCAACATTGACTACTTCGTGGGCAGCACGCACATCCAGAAAACCGCACGCAGCGATACCGGCAGCAATCTGCTTGCGCTCAGCGTGGGCGGCGGTTATGAATTCACGGCGGGTAGCGGCGCCAGCGCCGAGGTGTCACTGCGCCTGCATCGCCTTGCTTCCACGATTGACGGCTACACCGAAACCGGCGCGAACGAACTCAACCTGGCACTGCGCGACCAGACCACTCGCGTATTGACCAGCAGCCTGGGCACACGCGGCTCGTGGCCGCTGAGCCTGAAGTGGGGGGTGCTGATCCCGCAATTGGACCTGAGCTGGGAACACGAATTCAACAGTGGCGCACATCAAATCAAGGGCAATTTTGTCAACGACCAGTTCGCCACCACCTTCGCCTTCAAAACCGACGACCCGGATCGTGACTATTTTCAGCTCGGATTAGGCGCATCCGCGATTATTCCCGGCGGCAAAACCGCTTTTCTGCAATACCAAACCACCTTGGGTCGCGATAATTATCGCGACTACAACGTGGCGCTGGGTGCGCGTATCGAGCTACGTTGATTCCTCGCGCCGGTCATTCGCACGGCGCTGCGTTTTTGTATTCCCTGCTGCGTGCACCGCACACGGGTTCTTGTACAATACCGCCTTCTCTTGATGTCCCGTCCGCTCTCCCGCACTGGAACCCGCATGGAACAACTACAGCTGGGCCTCACCGGATTTGCATATCGCGATCTGTTTCACGCGCACGGTTTGCAACGACTTGATGCAGCGTTTCTGGCGCAATTACAGGCTCTACACCCCCAGCAGCACGACGCGTTGTGTGCCTATCGGAGCGGAGCACAACATTTTCCGCCGTTGGAGGAAAGCGCGTTGCTGCTGGCTTGTGCTGCGCCGCTGGAGGAATTCTTCGGCATGCTGTTCGGCGTTACGGGCGAAGTGGAACGGCTGCGCAATGCGACGTTGCTGCACGATCCGGTGTTCGCATTTAAAAAACTGCTCGTGCAGCGCCGCGCGCGCCGTCGTTTGCTGGCTAAAGATGAATTGCCCTCATTCGCCGCACTGGACGCCTGGCTGAACGAACAGCTCGGTGCGTCGCAAGACGACCGCGAACTGGCCATCGCAAAATTCGCGCAGCGCCTGCTTACCGATGCCGAGCAATTCAAAGATGCCATCGAGAAACTCACCTGCTGGTGCATCCGCGCGCTCACCGTGCCGGAAGGACGTGCGGCAACCCGTGGCTGGGTGAGCTTCAAGCTGCCGCATCCGACCGATCATGACAACCTCGTACCCTTAGTCAAAATCCCGGCCGACCGCATCGGTCGCATGCAAAGCCCGCCACAACACCAGCGCGCCCGCGACGGCTTCAAACTTACCGACCCACGCAGCAACGCGCGCAACGTGCAGGGCGAAGTAAACTACTGCATTTATTGTCATGACCATGAAGGCGATTTTTGCTCCAAAGGGTTTCCCGAGAAAAAAGGCGAACCCGACAAGGGCCTGAAAAAAAATCCGCTCGGCGTCACCCTGACCGGTTGCCCGTTGAGCGAAAAAATCTCCGAGATGCACCTGTTGAAGCGCGACGGCTTCAGTATCGCGG
Organism: Gammaproteobacteria bacterium; assembly: GCA_031421535.1. Lineage (GTDB taxonomy): Bacteria > Pseudomonadota > Gammaproteobacteria > SG8-11 > SG8-11 > UBA6921. The sequence goes on along the minus strand of JANOOV010000331.1, from coordinate 7,175 downwards.
CACTGGCGATGGTGATGGTGGACAACCCGATGTGCCCGGCCACCGGCCATCGTATCTGCAACGACTGCATGAAGGCCTGCATCTATCAGAAACAGGAGCCGGTCAATATCCCGGAAATCGAAACGCGCGTGCTGACCGATGTGCTCGGCCTGCCGTGGGGTGTGGAGATTTACGATCTGCTGACGCGCTGGAATCCGCTGCGTCGCGAGCAATATGTAATGAAGCCGTACAACGGTCTCAAGGTATTGATTGCGGGGATGGGACCGAGCGGCTTCACGTTGGCGCATCACTTATTGCAGGAAGGCTGCGCGGTGGTCGGTATCGAAGGATTAAAAGTCGAGCCTCTACCCCCGGCCTTGATCAATAATCCGGTGCGCAACTATTCCGATCTGGTTGAAAATCTGGACACCCGCGTGATGACCGGCTTCGGCGGTGTCGCCGAATACGGCATTACGGTGCGCTGGGACAAAAACTTTTTGAAGCTGATCTATCTCACGCTGGCGCGCCGCCCGCATTTTCAGGTGTTCGGCGGCGTGCGCTTCGGCGGCACCATCACCATCGAAAATGCCTGGGAGCTGGGCTTCGATCATCTCGCCATCGCGGTCGGCGCCGGGCTGCCGCAAGCTTTGCCGATTCCCGGTTCGCTCGCCCCCGGCATGCGCCAGGCCAACGATTTTCTGATGGCGTTGCAGCTCACCGGCGCGGCCAAAGAGAATAGTCTCGCCAACTTGCAAATCCGTTTGCCCGCCGTCGTCATTGGCGGCGGTCTCACCGGCGTGGATACCGCCACTGAGGTACAGGCGTACTACATTGTGCAAGTGGAAAAAATGCTCGCGCGTTACGAGCAGCTCGAAATGGAATTCGGCGCGGACCGCATCCACGTGCGCCTCGACGTGCCATCGCAGGAAATTCTCAAAGAATATTTACAACACGGCCGCGCCGTGCGCGCTGAGCGTGCACAGGCGGCGAACGAAAAGCGCGCGCCGAATTTCATCGCGCTGCTCCAGGTGTGGGGCGGCGTGACGATTGCTTATCGCCGCGCGATCAAAGACTCGCCTGCGTACACCCGCAATCACGAAGAAGTGATTAAAGCCTTGGAAGAAGGCATTTTCTACGCCGCAGGTCTGGAGCCCAAGAGCGTACGCGTGGATGCGCACGGTCACGCCGAGGCGCTGGTGTGCGCGCGCGAGAATGGTGAGGAGATCATCTTGCCCGCACGCGCGATATTAGTCGCGACCGGCGCCCGGCCCAACGTCGCCTATTCATTCGAGCACAAGGAACACTTCATCAAGGAACGCGGATTTTACAAAACCTTCGGCATGCACGATGGTCAGATGCAGCCGGTTGCGGTCGCCGCACATTGCAAGACCGACACCTTCGGCGCCTTCACCTCGTACACCAACGCCGACAAGCGCGTGAGTTTCATCGGCGACACCCATCCGGTGTTTAACGGCAGCGTGGTCAAGGCCATCGCTTCCGGCTTGCGCATTTATCCGCAAATCATGCAGTCGTTCGGCGCGCGTGCAACGCAACTTGGCGCTGCACAGGAATATCAAACGTTTCGGGAACACATCGCCGACCAGTTGCAGGCGCAGGTCGTTGCGGTCAAGCGCGTGCATGCACACGTGGTCGAGCTTAAAATCCGTGCGCCGCTGGCGGCGCAGCGCTTTCGTCCCGGCCAGTTTTTCCGCCTGCAGAATTTCGAAACCCGCGCGCCGGTGGTCGCCGGAACCGCCTTGCAAACCGAAGCGCTGGCGCTCACGGGAGCGCAGGTTGACAGCACGACGGGAACGGTGTCGTTGCTCGCCATCGAAGGCGGCGCCAGCAGTCGCCTGTGCGCCACACTCAAGGCGGGTGATCCGGTGTCGCTGATGGGACCGGGCGGCGTGCGCACCCGCATTCCCGACGATCTGCCCGAAACCGTGATGGTCGTCGGCGGCCCGCTGTGCGTGCCGCATATCATGGGCGTCGGCCCCGCGCTGCGTTCCAAAGGCAGCCGGGTGCTGTTCTTCGCGGTGTTCGATGCGGCGCAGGATATTTTTTACCAGCGCGAACTGGAACAGGCCGCAGACACTATCGTGTGGGTTACAAAAAACGGCGCGTCGGCAACGCCGCAACGCACGCAAGACCACGCGCTGAGCGGCGACGTCGTCAATGCGATTCAACGCTATGCGCAAGGCACGCCGGGTGAGGTCACGATTAAAGTTCAAGACGTGGATCGTCTGCTGGTGATCGGCGATCCGTGCCTGATCCGCACGCTGCGCGACGCGCGTAAACAGGAATTAAAGACCCTGTTCGTCAAAGGTCCAATCGAAGTCATCGGCTCGATCAACACACCGATGCAATGCATGCTCAAAGGCGTATGCTCGCAATGCCTGCAATGGCAGATCGACCCCGCCACCGGCAAACGCACCAAGGCGGTGTTCGGTTGCTCATGGCAGGACCAGCCGATCGACATGGTCGATCTGGATAACCTCGACGAGCGCTTGTCACAGAACAAATTGCAGGAACGCTTGACTAACCTGTGGCTGGATTATTTGTTCGTGCAGGATGAAATTCTGCGGGTGTAGCGGGCTGCTTTGTCAGGCAGCTACGCAGCCTGACCTACAACACACCGAACTTAGGCCGGGTTACGCAGCACCCCGGCAGTTGGCTAGGTTCTTACACGAAGGAACCCCATCCATGAAATTTTTATCAGGTGCGAATCGCGGCTATCACATCAGTGCGATGATTTTTTTGCTTGCCTGCGGAACGTCGCCGGGCGAGGCCGCAGTCACGCCACCGATGGAACATCAACACCTGCCGTCCCGCGACGCTGCCGCGCCCGTGCTCACGAAATCCGGCAACGACATGTTCGGCGCGATCCAGGAAGCACTGCGCAAGCTCGAAGCCGACCCGGCCACCGACTGGAAAAAAGTCAACCTTGAAGCCCTGCGGCAGCACTTGCTCGACATGCGCCATTTCACCGAAGACGTGGAAGTGGTCGTGCAAAAACCCATCGACAAAGGCCTTGAGCTTACCGTGCGCGCCACGACACCCGGCGCCATACCCGCACTGGACCGTGCGTTTAACGCTCATCCCAAAGTTCTCAAATCCGAAACCGGCTGGGACATGACCGCGACCAAAGACAAAGACAAGTACAAATTGCAGGTCACCACCGGCGACGCCACCCAGGTAGACAAGCTGCGCGCACTGGGCTACATCGGCATCATGGCGATGGGCAATCACCACCTCTTGCATCATTGGGCGCTGGCCAAGGGCCAGACGCCGCACTAGCAGGTTGCTATGCTAACGCCGCCGGGGTCATGCATTCCCACCCGCGAGCCGTTGCGTATAAAATGGCGCCCGTATTCTTCCCGACCGAGATTGCATCCATGACCTACGTTGTTACCGAGAGCTGCATCCGCTGCGTATACACCGACTGCGTGGAAGTCTGTCCGGTGGATTGTTTCCACATGGGACCGAACATGCTGGTGATCGACCCCGACGAGTGCATCGATTGCAGCCTGTGCGAACCGGAGTGCCCGGTGAATGCAATTCTGGCGGAAGACGATGTGCCTGCGGCGCAGCAGCATTTCATCAAGCTCAATGCCGAACTGGGAAAAAAATGGCCGGTGATCACCCAGAAAATACCCGCCCCCGACGACGCCAAAGAGTGGGACACGGTAAAAGACAAGCTCAAGTACCTGGAGAAGTAGATCGCTGCGCCGCAATTAATTTTTGTTCCCTGCGCAGACGATCCGCTGCGCGTTCTGGCGCGGCACATCTGCGTCACGCATCGACATCAACTCCCCGACCTGACCGCGCTGGTCATCCTGTTGCCGGAACTCACCGTTGCCGCGCGACTGCGCCGTGAGCTGCTCACGGCGGCGCAGGCCTGCGGCTGTCACGCGCTGCTGGGGCCCACCATCACCACGCCGCGCCTGTGGGTTGCACAAAACTCCACGCTGCACGCTCCGGTGGTCGGGGGCTACGCACGCGAGCTGTTGTTGACCGAAGCGCTGGTGCGTCATCCGCACCTGTATGGCAAGGCGCGTCCGTGGTATCTGACCGACAGCCTGCTGCGCCTGTTCGACGAGCTCACGCTGCATCAATGCGCTTTGCCGCAAGACCTCAACGCATTTCACGCGCAACTGGCGCAGGCTTATGGCGTGCGCGCCGATGCGCCGCAAGCGTTGAGCCGCGAGGCGTATCTGGTGCACACCCTGTGGCATGCATGGCATGAGCAACTGCGCAGCGCACACCGCGTGGATACACACAGCGCTTACCTGCTGCAACTTGCGCACAGCGCCGACCACTTGAACGCCGACACCCAGGTGTACGCAGTCGGCTTCAGCAGTTGGTGCGCCGCAGAAATTGTCTGGATCAGAACCCTCGCGGAGCGCGCGGCTTGCACGGTGCTGTTGCATGGCGACAACACCGCTGCGCCCGATGCGAGCGATGCGTGCGCACCGCCACGTACGCTGGCCGAAGCCTTGGGCGGCGGCGCGATATCCGGCGCTGCAATCTCGGCACGTGCGGAATTTCTCGATGCCGCGTTTGGCCCGGCCACCCTGCCGCTTGCCGAACGCGCGCGCGCGTTTTCCGCCCAACACTCAATCAGTCACGTTGCGGCACATTGGTCGATGTTCGCGGCGCACGGTGCCGAAGCGGAAGCCCGCGCCATTGAGCTGCAAGTGCGGCGTTGGTTGCTTGCGGGTGCACAACGCATCGGCATCGTCACTGAAAACCGGCGTCTGGCGCGGCGCGTGCGCGCATTGCTCGAACGCGCCAACGTGGTGCCCGACGATGTGTCCGGCTGGGCCTTGTCCACCACCCGTGCGGCCAGTGCATTGGAACGCTGGCTGGCGTGCGTCGAAGAAGACTTTGCCCACGAGCCGCTGCTGGATGTGCTGAAGTCCGCATTTATTTTTCCCGATCTGGACCGTGAGCAACATCTCGCGGCGGTTTACCGCCTGGAAGAAGACATCGTCCGCCACGAAAACATTGCGCGCAATCTGGAACGCTATCGCCGCCAGTTGCGACGGCGGCGCGAACGTCTGCCCGGTGAACTAGGCACGAGTTACGCGGCAGTAGAGGCACTGCTTGACAATTTACAGCACGCCGCGCAGCCGTTGACGCCGCTGCTGGGCAACCGCGCCCAACCGGCACACATTTTTCTGCACGCGCTGCACGACAGCATTGCGCGTCTGGGACTTACGCGTGCGTGGCGCGACGACGCCGCCGGTGCACGCGTGGTGCAGGAACTGGAATTACTGCAAGCCGCTGCCGAAACTTCGACGCTGCGCATGACCTGGCTGGAATTCCGCGCCTGGCTGGGACGCGCGCTGGAAATGTATAACTTCGTTCCGCCACTCGCCGGTCGCCGCGTGCAGTTGCTCAATTTTGCGCACAGCGCCCTGGCGCGTTTCGACGCGCTGGTGATCGCCGGCTGCGAACAGGAATATCTGCCCAGCGCGGGCCAGGGCTCGCCATTTTTCAACGACGGCGTGCGCGCCGAACTGGGTTTGCCGGGCGCGCAACAACAACGCAGCAATATGCTTCACGACTTCCGCCGCCTGCTGGAGAGCGCGCCGCACGTGTTACTGACACGCGTGCGCGAACGCGACGGCGAAGACGTGGTGGCATCACCGTGGTGGGACACGCTGCACACCTTTCATCAGCTCGCCTATGGCGCGGATTTGCACGACCCGGAACTTGCGGTGCTGCTGGACGACCCACGCACGCAGGTCCAAGGCGGCGACGCGGCGGCGCTGCCCGAACCAACACGCGCACCGCGACCGCAGATTGACGCGGCGCTGCTGCCGAATACGCTGTCCGCACACAGTTATCAATCCCTGCTGAATTGCCCCTACCAGTTTTTTGCAGCGTATGGCTTGAAGCTAAAACCGCCCGAAGCGGTGCGCGAAGCATTGCAAAAAGACGACTACGGCAAACGCGTACATTTATGTCTCCAGGCGTTTCATGCCAAAACGGCAGGACTGCCCGCGCCGTTCGACGCCAGCATCACCGCCGCTCACCGCGCTGCGGCCATTGACCATATGGAGACCATTGCACGCGCGGTATTCGCACGCGACCTCGACGATGACTTCCGCCATCGCGGCTGGCTGAAACGCTGGCTGGCCGTGGTTCCGGCCTATATCGACTGGCAGATCAACCGCGCCACCCAGTGGCGCGTGGACGCGGTGGAATTAAAGCAACAACACCTGCTCGGGCATGCCGACCTCACGCTCAACGGCCGCATTGATCGCGTGGACGCCAGCAACGCGGGGGCAGGTATTGTCGATTACAAAACCGGCAGCGTACCGCCGCAACGCGATGTCGATGCCGGTGAGGCGGTGCAGCTGCCGTTTTACGCCTGCTTGCTCAAGGACACACGCGCGGTAGTGCGTGCGGAATTTTTAGTCATTGAAACCGACACGGTGAAAACTGCTGCGACACTGGATGGCGAGGCGTTGCACACCCTGAGCACCCAAAATACCGAACGCCTGGCCACGCTGATGCAACAACTGCGCGCGGGTCAAGCGGCGCCCGCCTGGGGTGATGTCAACACGTGTGCGGTATGTGATATGGAAGGGCTGTGCCGACGTTCGGCATGGGTCAATACAATTACGGGAGAAAATAAAAATGCCGGAAAATAGTTTCTGGGAGCTTAAAAAATGGAGGCGGCCCGAAGGCCGCCCTATCTCCATATCAGGCTTTTCCGTGCCTGATTACACCTGGTTCAGCGTACTGCCCAACCGCTGTGCAATCCTTAGCGAACCTCCATGTAAACACCGTGGAGCCTCAGTGGCCACCAAGATAACAAAACTAACTTTAGTGGCAAGTCTTTTTTGTGTGCGTTAATTACACTCTCAACGCTACTGTGTACAGAGCTTGAACGCCCAAACTTAATCCGCGATTAAAATGCCCAACTCAATTTTTACAACCCCTGACGCACCGCCGCTGACCACAGCCAACGCAGGTGATCCGCGCCAAAACGCCACCGTCAGCGCTTCGGCAGGCACCGGCAAAACCTGGCTGCTGGTCACGCGCATGATCCGGCTGTTGCTGGAGGGCGCACGTCCCGACGGTTTACTGGCGATCACCTTCACACGCAAAGCGGCGGCGGAAATGCAAACGCGGCTACGTGAGCGTTTGCTGATCCTGGCCGGTGCCGACACCGCCGTATTGGA
>JANOOV010000330.1:0-4909 GCA_031421535.1 Gammaproteobacteria bacterium | reverse complement strand
CTGAAACGCGAGCACGCGATCAAGCGCCTGCCACGAGCGGCGAAGCAGCGTTTATTTTTCGGGTGTTGACACTTCAGCTTAAATCCAGTGCGTGCCCCTTGAGGTCTTTCAACGCCACGGCGGCAAGCGCGCGTTCGTGGGTGGCGCGCAACACGACACGCGGCGCGGCGCCTGCGTCCAGCGCTTCTTGCCAGCGCGGCGCGCATAAACACCAGCGGACGCCCGGGCGCAGCCCCGGAAAACCGTATTCGGGCAGGGGGGTGCTCAAATCGTTGCCGGCGTTGCGGCTGAAATCGAGAAATTCGCGCGTGACCTGCACACACACGGTGTGATTGCCGGCATCTTCCGGCCCGGTTTCGCACGAGCCGCTGCGCGTGAAGCCCGTCATCGGCTTGATCGAACAGAATTCCAGCGGTTCACCGAGAACATTTTTCATTGATGGTTCAGCCATGAGTTATTACATCCTTCGTGAGATTAACGCGTGTTACGGAATATACTCCGTGTCACTCAAGCAAAAAACCGCTGTGATCAATCTGTGACCTCAATGTTTGCCGACACTTACGCCCAGGCCCGCGCGCAATTTCTGGCCGCCGCAACGCACGTCGCCGCGCGCCGCTCGGCTTTCACCATCACCGCGCGCGGACCGCAGGGCGAAGAACTCGCCATCGACACCGCGCGCATCGGCAGCGAACGCCCACACACGTTGGTATTGCTGACCAGCGGTGTGCACGGCGTGGAAGGCTATGCGGGCAGCGCGCTGCAACAATTATGGCTGGCACAATTCGCTCACGACCTGCCTCCCGGCGTGGGCGTACTGCTGGTGCACGCCGTGAATCCGTTCGGCTTTGCGCAGGGTCGGCGCGTGAACGAAAACAATGTTGATCTGAACCGCAATGCACTGACGCACTTCCCCGGCCCGCAGAATGTCGGCTATCGCGGCTTGAACCACTGGCTCAACCCGGGCACGCCGGTGCCGGGGCTTGATGATTTTCTGCTGCCCGGTGTATGGCATCGATTGCGCAACGGAAAACCCAAGCTGCAACAGGCGGTCGCGGGTGGCCAATACGAATTTCCGCACGGGCTGTTTTATGGGGGCAATACCACGCAAGAGTCGTTGCGTATCGTCGCCGAGGTGCTTGCCGATGTTACGTTGCATGAAGCACACACCGTGCTGCATATCGACCTGCACACCGGGCTGGGTGTGCGCGGCAGCTACGAAATGCTGTTGGACTATGCGCCGCAGTCACCGCAGTTCGCCGCATTCACCCGCTGGTTTGATCCCGTGCATATCGTGAGCGATCACGCCGACGGTGCGGCCAATTACGTTGCGCACGGCATGGTCACACAGTTGATCGAGCGGGTCTTTGCAAGAGCGCGCACCTACACCACGGTAGTGGATTTCGGCACCACGACACCCACGCGCATACTCAAGGCGTTACGTGCCGAGAACCGCCTGCATCACCACGGTTGCCCGGACGCACAGCGCGCGGCGCGAGTGCGCAGCGCGTTGCGCGCAGTATTTTATCCGCCCGACCCGGTATGGTGCGATAGCGTCCGTGCACATGGGCGCAACATCTTTACGCGGTTGTCGGAAGCGCTTGGGAACGGATTGGAATGACAGGCGACATTGCTGCGGTAGTGTTACGTGGTTGCGGTGTAGTTGAGGAGCCCGGCCAGAAGTTAAAAAGCCGCTCGCTTGCGCGCTGTCTCTTGATCACATTTTATCTGGAAACTACTTTGTAACCCTGGTCTTCACGCCTCATTGCACTACCAGTTCCACGCGCCGGTTGCGTGCGCGTCCCACATCACTGGTATTGCTCCCCAGTGGCGCATAGTTCGCCACGCCAGCGGTGGCCAAACGCTTGATGTCGATCTTGTAGATTTTAACCAGCGCATCCGCTACCGCCTGAGCACGCGCGCGCGACAATGCAAGATTGGCATCCACGGCGCCCTGGTTGTCGGTATGGCCGACGATGAAGATCTTCAACGTGGCATTGGCTTGCAGCAGCTTGGCCATCTCATCGAGTTGCGCCTTGGATTCAGGTTTGATGTCGGATTTGCCGGTGTCGAAGTAGATGCCGTAAAGCGCAATCTTGCCCTCGGCCTGCAAACCTTTACCAATCGCATTGGCATCGACCGCGACCTTGCCCGTCTCCATGGCCTTGGGTTGGACGATTTGCACATAGGTGGACGCAGAACCGCCGAAGTCCTCCGTGTCCTTCGGCACATCGACGGAGTACACCGTCACGTAAGTGTCAGCGCCCGCACGAGTGAGCTTGAATATCGACAGGCGCAGGTTGTCGCCAGAAAATGCTGTGTAAGTGCTATATCCCTCCTTGATCTGCTGTTTTCTGGGCACCACGCCGTCGAGCAATAACTGGATGGCGGGTCCACCTTGGCTGAAACATCCCCAGTCCTTCTCGGTGCAGGTGTAGACCAAGCTTGCGCCCGCTTTCTTGAGCGCAACCTCGTAATTACGCTGCACTTCCAGTGCCGTGCGGCCCTTGGGCGAAACGTAGAATAGTTCCGTCAGCTCACCTTCCACCGTCAGTTTCATATCGAGTTTTTTTTCATTGGCGATGTCTTCGGTCAGCATCTGCAACGGCTTCACTTCCTCAAAGTTGCTTTTGCGCCAGCCGATCAACCACGAGCCCGTGTAGCGCGACAGTAGCGGATGATCCTCCGCACCCGGGGCATCCGGCGGCATGGGCTGAGCCTGCACCGACAGGGCGGCGACCAGAAAAATCGCGGTGCCAGCGGTGCGCCACCCCAAGGCAAGGGAGGCGGGTATTTTTATTTGGCGTTGAGAATTGACGGCAGATTTCATGTCGATCATTGCACGATCTCGAAGATGAGGTATTGCAGAATGCGCTCTTGCGGCAGCATATACGGGTGGCTTGCACCCGCAGTGTGGTAGGAGGAGTACAAGACTTTTCCGGCACCCGACGGGAAAGTCATGGTGAGTGGCTTTGTACCAGAACCAGAACTCCAGCTCACCGGGCCGCGCGTCCACACCGTCACTGCGTTGGTCTGTGCGGGATGCGCGGTTTCCATCATGGCCCAGCCGCCCGCAAAATCCTCAATATGGATTTTCCCATTCGTGTCGAGGCAGCTTGTGGTGTTCGAGCTGACGCTGGCGGAGCCACATTGAACTGTTGATCCAAGCCAGCTTTGCAGAGTCGAAACAAGAATATCAGCCACACTGGTGATCCCGCTATCGCCCACCTCCGCTTCACCAGAATTTTCTGGCGAGGTTTCGGCCACTTGGCCGGAACCGAAGAAATCAATGTATTCCGGGAACGGCTGTTCGATGAAGTCGTACGACAAATCGGTAACATACAATCTACCCCCGTCGCTCACGTATTGCCGTAGGCGCGCGACAACCTCTGGGTCACTGAGCAGGTCTTCATAATTAGTCCCGCAGTTGATCATGATCAAATCGAATTTCTTAAGCTCGTTCAAACTGTCAAGCAACACATTAAACTTCTGATAGGCTGGATCACCAAGACTGTTATTACCGTCGATGAGCACAAATTTTTCGGTGCCGGGGACGAGGGCCCCTGATTCGTTCACCGTTCCAAGCCCGAGTTTGGCCAGAACATCTTCCATGCGATCAAACGAACCGGTCACCACGGCGATACGCGGAGCTTGTGCCCCTGGACCGGTAGCGATGGGTAACGTGGTATCGGCGGCCACGAGAACGGTGGGTGCTCCCGCCGTGACATTGACCTTGATTTCTTTCTTGAACAAGCCTTTTGCGATAACCACAGTGACGCCGACCCCGGCGGGGACACCGTCGAGAACAAAAACTCCATCCGCCCCGGCGCAAGTTTTTGTCACCACCTGGACTCCGGGAATCTCACACGTTGCTGCCGTTGTTGCGCTTATTGCGCTCAACGCTCCGGTTGCCGAGGAGGGGATATAGACTACGGCTTGGGCGATGGGATCGGTCCCGTTGGGTGCAAGGACAACTCCGCGGATACTCCCGGTTGAAGAGCTTGGCGCCTTGTCATTGTCACCGCCTCCGCTACACGCAGCCACGGTCAAGGCAACGCAAGTGATTTGGGTAAGAGATAACAATTTTTTCAAGCTTTTTCTCCCGATGAAAATAACGTGATCGCTCTACCAAGGGCCCAGATGTTATGGGGTGCTGCACCCGATACCCGGCATTATTGCGCGCGCTGCATGTGTATTTTTACCTTAACGAGACCAGGACTACTCCACCCAAAAAATTATTGACGCATCTCGTCCCCGCTTTGATTCTGAGTCAATCGTCCACATATACACCCGTTGTTGACACTATATTCGGACGGCATTGCTGCCCCTCGCCACCCTACACCAAGAAATCCATTTCCTTATCCGTGAACGGGCAACGAAAGCGCAACTGCACCGCGTTCAATTGCAACCCGGCGGGGCTCTTGTTGCCGACGCCGTATTTGGGATCGCCGATGACCGGGTGATTCAGTCCATCCAGGTGACGGCGAATCTGGTGCAGGCGACCGGTGTCGATGACGACGCTCAAGATCGAGGTGTCCGACGCCGCGTCATAACTTTCCACGCTGTATTCCGTGTGCGCGGCTTTGCCGTCCAGCGGCGCATCGATGATGCCCTGGGTCGGTGTGAGCGGGCCACGCACCTGCACCCAATAGCGTTTGTAGACGGCGTTGTTTTGAAACAATGCCGACAACCGCGCGGCGGCATTTGCGCTGTGCGCCACCAGCATCAGCCCCGACGCTTCACGGTCCAGGCGATGCACCAGAAACACCGCGCGCAGCATTTTGAAATACAACTCGACCTGGCGCAGTAACGCGCAGTGATCGCCTTCCATCGTGCCCTGCGCCAGCACGCCGCTGGGTTTGAACCACACGCTGTAATGGTGCTCATCGGCGACCAAGACACTCCCCGGCAC
>JANOOV010000329.1:0-1992 GCA_031421535.1 Gammaproteobacteria bacterium | reverse complement strand
GATCAGATCAAGTCCCAGGGACGCGTCTCACGCGGTTGGCTGGGCGTGTTAATTCAAGACGTGACCCGCGAGCTGGCCGAATCGTTCGGCAAGGACAAACCCAAAGGCGCACTGGTTGCCAAGGTGCTGCCGGGCAGCCCCGCCGAGGCGGCGGGATTTCAGGTGGGTGATGTGATCGTGGAATTCAACGGCCGGGAAGTGAAGACGTCATCGGGGTTGCCACCAGTGGTGGGCATCACCAAAATTGGCGAAAAAACGCCGGTTAAAATCATTCGCAATCGCGAGACCATGAATATAAAAGTGGTCATCGGCGAATTGCCCAAAGATGAAGATATTAAGCTTTCGGATTCCAGCGCCTCGAAAACGCTGACGGACGCCCGCCTTAAAATCACCGTGGCGGAAATTAGCGATCGGGAACGCGAGCAGCTCGATCTGAAAGAAAATGGCGTCTTCGTCAAGCAAGTTAAAAATGGTCCGGCCGGTAAAGCGGGCATGCGGGATGGCGATGTGATTCTGATGATCAACAACGAGCAAATCACCAATCTCGCCGTCTTCAAGCGCGTGGCTGAATCACTGTCGGTGGGTAAATCCATTCCCATCCTCGTGCAACGCCGGGGCGGGCCGGTGTTTTTAGCCTTGCGGCTGGCGGAAAAAGACTGACGCCTCGACGCTAAAATAACTTACAATTCCGGGCCGCTGCGCGCACCGCGCACGCCCTGACGATCCGCAGGCGCCCGCAACGGCGCCTGTTTTTTTAGGCGGTTTTTTAGAATCCCACCCCATATCGGTTTGAGGTTTTGCAATTCATGTCGATCGACATGCGGCATATCCGCAATTTCTCCATCATCGCCCACATCGATCACGGCAAGTCCACGCTGTCGGATCGTCTGATCCAGATTTGCGGCGGGCTGGAAGCGCGTGAAATGTCCGAGCAGGTGCTCGATTCGATGGATCTGGAAAAAGAGCGCGGCATCACCATCAAGGCGCAGAGCGTTACGCTCAATTACACCGCCCGTAACGGCGAAGTCTATAAGTTGAATTTCATCGACACGCCCGGCCATGTGGACTTCAGCTACGAAGTCTCACGCTCGCTGGCCGCCTGCGAAGGCGCGCTGCTGGTGGTGGATGCCTCGCAAGGCGTCGAAGCGCAAAGCGTCGCCAACTGTTACACGGCGCTCGAGCAAGGGCTCGAAGTGGTGCCGGTGCTCAACAAAATTGACCTGCCGCAATGTGAGCCCGAACGGGTGGTCGATGAGATCGAAAACATCATCGGCATTGAGGCGCATGGCGCGGTGCTGGTGAGCGCCAAGACCGGCCTGGGTATCGCCGATTTGCTTGAATCGCTGATCGAACGTATCCCGCCGCCGGAGGGCGATGTGAACGCGCCGTTGCAGGCGCTGATCATCGATTCGTGGTTCGATAATTATCTGGGCGTGATTGCGCTGGTGCGCGTCAAGCACGGCGTCATCAAAAAAGGGCAGAAGATTCTGGTGATGTCCACCGGGCGAACTTATGTTGTGGATCGGGTCGGCATCTCCACACCCAAGAAAAAAGATACCGACGATTTACGCGCCGGTGACGTCGGCTGGGTGATCTCGAACGTCAAGGAAGTTGACGGCGCGCCGGTCGGCGACACGCTCACCGATGCGGTGCGTCCTGCCGACAAGCCCTTGCCGGGCTTCAAACCGGTCAAGCCGCAAGTGTTTGCCGGTTTGTTCCCGGTCAATAGTGAAGACTACGAACATCTGCGCGACGCACTGGCCAAGCTGCGCCTGAATGACGCGGCGTTGTTTTACGAACCGGAAACGTCGCACGCGTTGGGCTTCGGTTTTCGTTGCGGCTTTCTCGGCTTGCTGCACATGGAAATTATTCAGGAGCGTCTGGAGCGCGAATACGATCTGGACCTGATCACTACCGCGCCGACCGTGGTTTACGAAGTGCTCGACCATCGTGGCGAGGCGCATCATGTTGACAACCCGTCAAAATTGCCTG
>JANOOV010000328.1:0-8699 GCA_031421535.1 Gammaproteobacteria bacterium | reverse complement strand
TGATCGCGTCATCGATATTTTGTGTCGCGTCGGGAATCAGCTCGTTGTTCGGGTGACTGGTACGAAAACTTTCGAACTCGGCAATCGCCGCCTCCCAGTTTTTCGCACTCAATTGACTGACGGCGATATCGTAACTGGCAGCCGTGCTGATTGCCGTGCCGGGAGCTGCGTCTTTTACGCGGGAAAATTGCGTGATCGCACCGCGCACATCGCCGCTTTTGCGCAGCTGTTCGCCCTGTTTATAAATTGCCGCCGCCATGCCATTCACCAAGTCGTTGCGGTGCGGCGCAGACTGCGGCGTCAAACTTAATGCCACCTTATATGCTGTCTCGGCCTGCGAATAATCGCCTTTCTCCAACGAGGCGTGGGCAACGATGGTCCACGCGGTAAGACGTTGTTCGGCGGTCGCGGCGGGTTTAACTTCCAGAACTTGGCGCGCCACTTCCGCCGCCTGATCGTATTTCTTTACCGCAAACAAATCTTCGGCGATTTTCGACAACACCACCGGAGCACGCGCATCGTTGGGGTACAGCTTTCCAAACCGCACCGCGCTGCCGATCGCACGACTACGCATGGTGTCCTGATCCTTGCCCTGCAATTGTTTCTCACGCTCCGCATAAGCAAGCAAGGCGGCATAGGCGGCTTCTGCACCACGCTCAAAACTGCGGTACTGGTAAGCGGTGGTTTCGTATTCTTTTATCGCATCGTCGTAACGCTTGGCCTCATATAACACTTCGGCCAAGCGGAAATTCATCAGCGCCGCCTTGTCGTCCTTCGGGAAAGCCTTCACGTAGGAGCGATAGGCCTCGATGGCGGTGTCGTAGTCCTGGACTTTTTTGCTTTTCTGCGCAAGCGCGTGATAGTGACGGGCAATCTCTTCCATATTGGCTTTCAAGGACGGAAACACGCGTGCTTGCGCGGCCTCGTCGTACTTGCTCCAATACGGGCCGTTTAACCCGTACACTTCGACAAAATTCTTTTTGGTTTCCAGCAGGGGCCCGGCAAACCCGCCGCGCTGGTAAGCATCCATGACCTTGACATAAAACACCGGTGCGCGCTGATGCCCCGGATTGTTCCGGGCGAACGTCATATAAGTATCCGCCGCATCGCGGATACGCTCCTGCTTGAGATAAAAATTACCCAATTGCTCGTAGATCAAATGTTCGTAGGCGCGACGACCATTTTTATCAAAGTATTCTTTAACGGCGGTTGCGCCGTCCAGGTAACCCAGGTTGAGATTGATGACGCGAAAGGTATCGCCGATCAATTCTTTTTCACCACGACCGACTTCGGATGATGAGGCGAGACTTTTTTCTTTGCCTTTTGCAACCGGGCCGAAATAGTCGCTACCCTCGGCCGTTTCCTTTACGTCCACCAGCTTGCGATCCAGTAAATGAAAAAATGCGTTCAACGACGCATCATGTTTTTCAAGCTTGAACAGTGTCCAGCCCTGTTTGTACAAAGCCTTTTCATAAAACAGCGAGAACTCTCCCAATTCCAGAACCTTGGCGTAGGCGCCTTCGGCAGCCTTGAAATTATTCAGCAAAAAGTGCAATTCGCCACGGCGAAAATGCAACTCACCGGCGTACGCGACCTTGGGATATTTTATCGCGATATCGTCCAGCGTTTTGGCAGCCTTGCCCGGTTCACCAGCATTCTCGTAAGCCTTGGCCAGCTGGTACATGATCTTGTCATTATTGGCAACGTCTTTGGATGTTGTGATCAACTCTTCGTAGATGCGTATGGCGCTGCGATTTTTTTGCTCACGTACGACGTCAGAATCAATCGAATGGTCTTTTGCCTTGCCGCCGTCGGCGGATTGCTCCGGATCATCGTCGTCGTCACTCTGTTCCAGTTCGAGATCTGCAAGACGCCGCTGCGCTTCGGAACGCAATGACTTGTTCCCATCGGTTTTTTCAAACTCCTTGTAGATGCCCATCGCCTTTTCACGCGCGTTGTCGATAGCGGAGTTTTTTTCGATGACGATTTGATTCGCCTTGTCTTCCAGTACCTTCAGGGTTTTGGATTCTTTTTTTTGTACGGGAGCACAGGCCACCAACAGCAGCACTGTTGCCGTCGCGACTCCACAAACTGTCAGGCGATTCCGCATGTAATGACGTAGACCGTTGTATTTTATGGCGCTGCCCGGAAATGAGGCGCCGTCGCGTGAGCTTTGATTATATAAAGCCATCAACAAGTTATGAAGCAGAAAAATCGTGATCAATCGCGCATCCACCACTTTCCTTGATGAGTGGCTTGGCTACCTGGCAGGAATAATTCTCAGGCAGGGATACCGATCTCCACAGCATTAGTTTCGTAACGGTAGTCGGTTCACTTAACCAATTTCAATTTAGCCTTGGCGGCGGTCTGAGTACTGGTGGGAGCAGCAGGCGGACCGTCCTCATCCTCTTCGTCGTTAAACACCATGCCACGCCCGTTTTCCTTGGCGTAGATCGCCAACACCGCGTGCACCGGCACACGGATAGAACGCGCTTTCCCGCCGAAACGCCCGTTGAATTCTACGATTTCGTTGCCGATGCGCAGGTCACTTACCGCCTGTGGGCTAATGTTAAAAATAATCTTCTCGTTGACCACATGCTCTTGCGGCACCTGCACGTCAGGCACTTTGGCATTGACCAAAAGATAAGGCGAAAAGTCATTCTCAATAATCCACTCAAACAAGGCGCGAATCAGGTAGGGCCGACTTGAGGTCATGGACATGGCTGCTAAATTCAAACGTTGGTCACTGCGTAATTGTTAACGGCGGAGGCGGGCGACTAGCGCATCTCCTTTTCAGATTCCAGCAAACTACTACGCACCGTATCACGCACAAAAACGCGCTTCGCATAATCGGTGACTGCTTTAGCCGACGTCGGCAGCTCTACGCCATAGACCGGCAAGCGCCACAAAATCGGAATAATGGCGCAATCGACGATTGAAAATTCATCGGACATAAAAAACGGCTTCTGCGCAAATAACGGTGCGGCAAGAATCAATGCTTCGCGCAATTGCTTGCGCGCTTGCTCCGCTGTAGCGGTGTTGACCTTCATAAGCCGGTCGATTAATACACACCAATCACGTTCGATACGACGCAACATCAAGCGACTGCGGGCGCGCGATACCGGGTCAACCGGCATCAGCGGCGGATGAGGAAAACGTTCATCCAGGTATTCCATGATGACCTGAGCGTCGTACAGAACAAGCTCACGGTCGACCAAGGTGGGGATTGTAGCGTAGGGGTTTAATTCGACTAAATCGTCGGGTAGTTTTTTTCCGGATTCGACTTCGTATATGTCCGCAGTAATTCCCTTTTCTGCAAGCACAATCCGGACACGGTGACTGTAAACATCGGTTAGGCCGGTGAATAAGGTCATTACTGACTTACGATTGGCAATGAGCGCCATGCTGGACAACTCCAAGGTCAGAAAAGGATCTAAATGAACTACGCGGGAGGGCTAATAAACTTAGGGGCCTATTCTGGCAGAGTTGGCACCTGGATATCAAACTTACGCGAATTAAATCGGCGCGTGCTGATCACACCCGGCACGCGTCGAACAAAAAAAATCGGCCCTTTCGGGCCGATTTTTCCAGTGCCGATGCCACAACCGAGGTTCGGTTATGCGCTGATCAGTCCATAACGGCGTAACGACCAACGGATAGCAAAGAAGCATGCGATGGCCAAGCCCGCAGTCACTCCAATATCAAAAAATGCTGTCATCGGCAGATGGTAAAACTCTGGTTCAACCGAACCCGAAACCCAGGTGTAACGTTCAAGCCATGTCCCAACCAGTACACAACTGGCCACTGCGACGATCAACGGTGGGTTGTGGCGGTTTGGGGTGTAGACCGCGAAGGTCAGAAACGGAACCAGGAATTTTAACGTAACGAACGTCCACCAGATCGGCGCCAGGCCAGTCATCATGTTACCGAAGCGCGTGATCTCTTCGGGTAAGCGGCCATACCATATGATCAAATATTGGGTGAAGAAAAAATACGTCCACAATATCGTGAAGCCCAACATCAACTGGGCAAGGTAGTTGAATACTTTAGTATCGAACTGCTGCTTCAGTTTACCGCTGCGGTTGAGTACAAACAGAAAAATTACGAAAAATGACAAGAACGCACCGAAGTTACTTACGAAGTGGTACACCCCGTAGCTCGCGCTATGCCAGCCCGGCATCATGGTCATTTCAAAATCCCACGCCACCATGGTGCCATACAGCACATAGGCAGCCGGAATCAACAAGGCGATGTTGCGAAACTTGCGTGCGACGACCGGCGACTTGTCCACGCTGGTTGCGTGCTGCAATTTAATGAATACGCCGTATAAGCCGACCACGATCAAAAAACCAATAATTTGCCGTGCGACCAAGAAGCTGTAGTTGTGCCACGCATTCAGCGAGTGGCCCGCCTCAGTACCCTGCCCGTGCGCTAGCCATTGAAATGTCGCATCGCCTCTGACCAACAAAATACACAACAGCACAAACGCAATGGGAAACAATACCGCCAGCGAGCAGGAAAAGAAGCGCACTTTGAAGCGCCAGTCCCCGTTCACCAAGTGCAATATCGATGCAAGCGTTACACCGCCCAACGCCAAGTAAAGAATAATCAAAAAGTTAGTCGTCAATACCGACCAGCTACCAAAGTTCTCCATGCGATACACCCCTACGCGGAAATCGGTTTGTTATTTCGTCTGCGCCACGGTCGGGGCCGACGCGTTTGTTAACGCATTACGTACATAATTCACGACGTGCCAACGCTCTTCCACCGACAAATCATTCGAGCCTCCCCCCTCGCCTGGCTTTCCGTAGGCTGGCATGATGGCGCCACCAAACGTGATGGTGCCCCAGATCCAGCCTTCGGTCAGTTGCTTCTGTACATACTCGGTGGTCAGATCGATGGCGCCGATCTTGGGGCTGACCGGGCTGTCTGCCTTACCTGTCATGCCATGGCACGCGGAGCAAATAATTTTGAACAAACGCTCGCCGGTTTTTAATGACTCGGGTGAGACAGGAATCGGGTTGACGAGCTTAACGGATTCGTCGCGACTGGCCACCTTGGTCGGAATACCCTGGATCGGAACCGAGTTCTTGGGAAATTCATACAACTTGCCGTCCTTACCGGTTTCCTGCGGCTTGATACTGGGCTGATTCATCATGTCCTGCGACCATGGCCACGCGAACACCAACGTCGGTACCATCAACACCAAGCCCGCGGCTAATACGCTGCGTTTCATCGAATTTCCTCTTCTCTGATTTCGAGCACCTTGTGCTGCTGGAACAGCTTGCGCAAGGGTTCGAGCTGCTCCTTTTGCAATTCCACGATCACGCCAATTTGATCCAGGCTGACTTTCTCGCTATAGAGCGTGCTGCGTTTCTGAAACAACCCGGTCAGCCCCAAAAATGCAAAGAAGGTAGTCCATATGCCAAAGAAAATCAGCATTTCGTATACCAGCACAAAATTCGACGGCAACGGAATGACTGGTTTTCCACCCTGCGGTTGCACCAGAAAAGTGGCTTGCGCACTGGCCAAAAACAAAAACCCGAAAACCAAACCGAAGGTCGCCCCAGCCAACGTGAACTTGGGAATGTGCGCCGGGCGTTCACCCAATACTTCTTCGATTTCTGGATGCTCAATCGGCGAGTTCAGCGTCACATTGTCGATAGTAATTCCAGGGATTTTCGAGTGACGCAAGTCCGACACCGCGGCGAATGCCTCTTCAAAATCATTAAACAACCCTTTTACACGATGCGTTTTCATGAGATTGCTTCCTCTATGCCGGTTGCGTAACGCTGGGTGCTGCATCACCCGTACGCCGATGGAGCGTTGCTTCGGCTTCTTCATTGATAAGGCGACGGCGATGGAAGACCATTTCCTTGACCTCGTACATCGAAACCGACGGGAAGACTTTTACGAAGATGAGGAATAACAATCCGAACCAGCCGAAGCTTCCGAATACAATGGCCCACATCACGACGCTGGCATACATAATGTCGAACTGGTGCGGCTCCATCGACAGCGACAAGGTCGGCGCCACAATCATCCAGCGCTCGAAAAACATCGACAGATTCAATAACAACGATACGACAAACATGGTCGGCAAGTGCCGCCGCAATTTCTGGACGGCTAGCGCAAACGGCACGATGATGCCGCAGAACATCATTGTCCAGAAAACCCACGCGTACGGGCCGGTTGCTTTGGCAATCAATACTTCCTTTCCGTAAGGATCATGGCCGTACCACACGGTGGCAAATTCGATCAGGTTCAGATAGGTCCAAACCATCGCGATAGCGAACGTCAACTTGCAGGTCTTCTCCAAGATCGCGAGCGTCATGTACTCCTCGAAACGGAAGAAGTAACGCAGCATGATGAACAAGGTAATGATCGCCGCGCAGCCGGAGTACAACGCGCCGGCCACGAAGTAGGGTGGGAACGAAGTCACATGCCAACCCGGCAGGATGGACATCGCAAAGTCGGACGACACGATGGAATGTACCGACACCGCTAGCGGAATCAGGAAGCAAGCCATCAACAGATAGGTTTTGCGGAAATGGCGCCACTGCCGATCACTCCCCACCCAACCCAGCGATAATGCCCCGTACAGTTTCTTCCTGAAGCCTTTGGCGTTATCACGACAGATCGCTAAGTCCGGAATCATGCCGATGAACAGGAATAGCATCGATGCGGAAAGATACGTTGAAATTGCAAATGCGTCCCACGACAACGGCGAGCGGAAGTTCGGCCAGATGCCGCGGTCGCTGACATAGGGCACCACCCAGTAAAAATTCCAGACGCGCCCCAAGTGAATCAGCGGGAAAAATCCTGCCGTCAGCAACGAGAATGTGGTCATCGCTTCGGCAAACCGGTAAATCGGTTTACGCCAGTCGGCGTGAATAATGTGCAAGATCGCCGACAGCAAAGTGCCGGAGTGACTCATCCCGATCCAGAACACAAAGGTGGAAATGTACATTCCCCACATGTGCGGATTGTTCAGATTGGTCACCCCCAATCCCACCTGATATTGGTATATCTCCGCCACCACCGCACACGCGACCATCGCGACGCAGACGAAGAACGTAATCCAGTACGCCTTACGCGGGTTTTCCATGGAGCGCAGCACATCAGCATTGATCTGCGCCCACTTGATTTGCTCGTTAATATCTTTATCGATCACCATGCTGGTTCTCTTCCACGTCCAATAGGTTTACGGTCCGGAGTTAAATCGTGGTATCGCGTACTCGTTCCAGATACATCACCGACGGATCCACGTTCAGTTCTTCAAAAATTCGGTACCCGCGCAACTGCGCATCGTCCTTCTTCTGCTTGTAAACACCGCGCTTGACCTGATGTTGTTTCCACAATTTGCTGACCTTGCTTTCCGGGTTCTGCGTGTCACCGAATACAATGGCGCTGGTCGGGCAGGCTTGTGCGCAGGCGGTGGTAAATTCGCCTTCCTGCACTTTACGGTTTTCCATCTTGGCCTGATCCTTCGCAACGCGGATACGCTGCACGCAGAACGTGCACTTCTCCATCACACCCTTGTCACGCACGGTAAGATCAGGATTGAGCTGCAGGTTCAAGGGCTCAGGCCACGAGGATTCGTAATACGAATAGAAATTAAAGTAACGCACGCGGAACGGGCAATTGTTGGAACAAAAGCGCGAGCCGATGCAGCGGTTATAAACTTGTGCATTCAAGCCGTCCGGCGTGTGGTAGGTCGCCGCGACCGGGCACACCGGCTCACAGGTGGCCGAGCCACACTGCTGACACATCATCGGCAAAAATGACGCTCCGCTTTCGGGGTGATCTTTACCTTCTTCATCCCAATAACGTTCGATGCGCAGCCAGTGCATCGCCTGACCTTTCGCAAATCGCTCCTGCCCGACCACGGCAAGGTTATTTTCGGCGTAACAGGCGGTAGAGCACGCGTTGCAACCGATACATAAATCCAGATTGATAGCCATCGTCCAGCGATGCTCATAGGCGGCGTAGTGACCACCCTCTTCCGCACCCTTGCGATAAGACGACCAGTTTTCAAAGACATTCTTTAGCGACATGATTACGCTCCTTTGGTGCGCTTGAGCACATCGACAGACACGGTACGGGCCAGACGACGACCATGCTGCGTGTCGCTGCCGCCTAAACGAATAATGGTTTCCTGCTTGCCGGTTTTGCTGACCTTGATGCGCGTGGCATACATCGCCAATTCGCCGGTCTTCGCGTCGGTGATGGGCTGCAAAATCTTCAGCGGATTAACACCGCGCCCCTTGGCGTAACGACCGTATTCTGTATGGCCCTGACCCAACGGAATGGAGATTGCGTCGGGATGGATGGCTTTTACCAAATACGCTTTGACTTCCAGCGCGCCGTGCTCGGACTCGACTTTAATCACATCGCCGTGCGCGATGCCGAGTTTACCGGCGGTCGAGGGATGCATTTCCGCCCAGGAATCCCATACCACTTTGGCAATTTGATCAGGCGATTCCTGCAACCACGGCAAGTTGGCATGACGACCGTCGTACAAACCCATACGCGGCGAGGGCACCAGATAATACGGATAGGCTGCATCTGCGGTACTTGCTGCAACATTAGGCACCACTGGCTTCACGGTATGTTTGCGCGCCGGGGCATCCACTTTCACCATGCCGGTTTGCAGGCTGTTATTCCAGAATTCATCACCGCTGAGCGCCGCTTGGCCC
>JANOOV010000327.1:0-3925 GCA_031421535.1 Gammaproteobacteria bacterium | reverse complement strand
GGTAGCTGCGCAACCCGGCCTACCTGTTGTTTATTACCTACTTACATAATGTAGGCTGGAATGTAGGCTGGGTTGCGCAGCTACCCGGCATTTCGGCTCAGGCATCGCGCAACAGCACCTCTCATGAGCAACATTCGACGTTACTTTGTTCCGGGAGCGGCGGTGTTTCTCACGGCGGTATGTCGCGACCGCACGGCAATTTTGCAACCGGATCATGAAAAGGAATGCTTGCTCACGGCACTGCGCGCCGTAAAAGAACACATCCCGTTTCGCTTGTTCGCGTACGTGCTGCTCGACGAGCATATCCACTTGCTCATCGCACCCGATGTTGCTAACGATTTCCCGCGCATCATGCAATCGCTCAAGCTGCGTTACAGCCGCAGCTACAAGCAACGCCACGCCTTGCACGGAAATGTCACGCTATGGCAACCGCGTTACTGGGATCACGTCATTCGCGATCAGGATGATCTGCATCGTCACATGGATTACATCCACTACAACCCGGTGAAACATGGTTATGCGGAAGCTGCTGGCGCGTATGTCTGGTCGTCGTTCCGTACCCACGTGGCACATGGGCATTACCCGCATGCTTGGGGCAGCGAGGACATCCCAGCATCCATTGCCGCGCTGGAACTTGAATAAGTCAGGTAGCTACGCAACCTGACCTACGGCATCGACATCACGTAGGCCGGGTTGCACAGCTACCCGGCTTTATCGGCTGGGGATGGGCGCAATGCGGACCACCCGTGGCGTGGTATTGTGCGCCTTGCTTTCCAATGACGCGGCATTCCCCTGCCACACAAAATCAATCGTGCAACGTGTGCAATCCGCTGCACAGGTTGCAACCGCAACGTTGTTGCACTGATAGGTTTCACCCAGATCATGCCCGGGCAGTGTTTGCCTGACTTGCGCAAGCGTCATGCCGGTGATGACCTGGTTTGCTTCAATCGCACGCGCAATTTCATAGGTAAGAAACGTGTCGGTGGCAAGAAACGCACCGAGCTGCGGCCGGTCGTTTTCGGTATGGCGTATCTCAAACACCACCGGGTTTGCACCCTTGCCTTTGAGGTAAATAACCGACCCCCAACGCGCAACAATCAACCCACGGCAAGTGGCGCAATCGGCCGCGCATTGCACCACCGGTTTTTTGTCGCACCACAGGCGCTCGGTTTGTCTGCCCGTGATCGTCTGCGCGTCCAGCACCAGACGCACCTCGTCCAGATTCATGTCGCGGACGATTTGTTTTTTACTCAAGGCTTCCAGCACATCGCCGGGGCGACCGGAGTGCTCGACACGATAGGCATCGATTGAACTTTCAAATTGCGCGCGCCGCGCCGGCTCTTGCTGCGCCACCATATCGGTGCAGCCCACCATCACCAGCAGCACTGCGCACAGCCTCCAATGCGTTCGTGTTTGCATGTTTCGCTACGCCCCTGAACCTGTCCGGTTGGGAGATGTATCGGCAGTCTGTCACAATCGTGACTAAGATTTATGACGCGGCAGCTTCGGCAACCCGGTATGTTGCGTGCGAAATGTCGAGCCCGGCGCCTTGCCTGCGACGCGTTTGCCCGGCGCTGGCTCACCCGTGCCCTGCGGCTGCCACGACGGGATCAGATGTTTTTTGCCGTTGCCGATCAGGTCGGCCCGCCCCATGTTTTTCAGCGCTTCGCGCAGCAGCGGCCAGTTGTTGGCATCGTGGTAGCGCAGAAACGCCTTGTGCAGCCGCCGCATCTTGATGCCTTTGGGAACAAACATTTCTTCGCTGTCGCGCGTGACTTTGCGCAGCGGATTTTTGCCGGAAAAATACATCGCGGTGGCGGTGGCCATCGGCGACGGCAAAAATGTCTGCACCTGATCCGCGCGAAAGCCGTTGGCTTTCAGCCACACGGCGAGCTGCAACATATCTTCATCGGTGGTGCCGGGATGCGCGGCGATGAAATACGGAATCAGATACTGCTCCTTGCCCGCTTCCTTGGAAAACTTGTCGAACAGCACTTTGAATTTGTCGTACGCGCCCATGCCGGGCTTCATCATTTTCGACAACGGTCCCTGCTCGGTGTGTTCCGGCGCAATTTTCAGATAACCGCCGACGTGGTGCGTAACCAGCTCCTTCACATATTCCGGCGAACGCACCGCGAGATCGTAACGCAGTCCGGAACTGATGGTGATTTTCTTCACGCCTTTGAGCGCGCGCGCGCGGCGATACAGTGCGATCAGCGGCGTGTGGTCGGTGTTCAAATTGTTGCAAATATCCGGATACACGCACGACGGCTTGCGGCACGCGGATTCGATTTCAGTCGATTTGCACGCTAGGCGATACATGTTGGCGGTCGGTCCACCCAGATCGGAAATCTGACCGGTGAAACCCGGCACCGTGTCGCGGATGCTTTCGATCTCGCGGATGATGGAATCTTCCGAGCGGCTTTGAATAATGCGTCCCTCGTGTTCGGTAATCGAACAAAAAGTGCAGCCGCCGAAACAGCCGCGCATGATGTTGACCGAAAAACGAATCATTTCATAAGCGGGGATATTCGCGTCGCCGTAGCTCGGATGCGGCACGCGCGCGTAGGGTAAATCGAACACGCCATCCATTTCTTTGGTCGTCAGCGGAATCGGCGGCGGGTTGAACCACACGTCGCGCTCGCCGTGGCGCTGCACCAGCGCACGGGCGTTGCCGGGGTTGGTTTCCAGATGCAATACGCGCGACGCGTGCGCATACAACACCGGATCGTCTTTCACAGCACCATAGTCCGGCAGACGAATCACCGAGTGCGCGCGATCCGTTTTTGCGGGGCGCACGAAACGCACAATCTTTTCCGTCGGCGCAGCTTGGGCCGTTTGTGCGGATTGATCCGCACACGACGCTTCGGTTTTCATTTCATACGGATCAATCGGCGCATCGACCTTGCCCGGCGTATCCACCGAGGTGCTGTCGATTTCGCGAAAACCTTCCGGAAACGTCTTGAGCACAAACGCGGTGCCGCGCAGGTCGGTGATGGTGTCCACGGCCGCGCCCTTCGCCAGACGGTGCGCGATCTCGACGATTTGCCGCTCGGCATTACCGAACACCAGCAAATCCGCCTTGGCATCAAGCAACACGCTGCGGCGTACCTTCTCCGACCAGTAATCATAGTGCGCGATACGACGCAGGCTGGCTTCGATGCCACCGACGATAATCGGCACATCTGAAAACGCTTCGCGGCAACGCTGCGAATACACAATCACGGCGCGATCCGGACGTTTGTCACCCGCCCCATGCGGTGTGTAGGCATCGTTAGTACGGATGCGCCGATCCGCCGTGTAACGATTCACCATCGAGTCCATATTGCCGCCGGTCACGCCGAAAAACAGATTCGGTTTGCCCAAGCGTGCGAAGTCCTGCGCTGACTGCCAGTCCGGCTGCGCGATAATGCCAACACGAAACCCCTGCGCTTCGAGCATGCGCCCGATCACCGCCATACCGAAGCTGGGGTGATCCACGTACGCATCCCCGGTCACCAGTACGATGTCACAGGAATCCCAACCCAGTACGTCCATCTCGGCGCGCGACATCGGCAGAAACGGCGCCGTGCCGAAACGCTTGGCCCAGAATTTACGGTAGGAAAACAAGTCCGGAGCGGATGGAATGTTTACAGAAGCGGGATTCATAAGCGACGGCCAAGGGCGATTTGCGGCAGGGATTATAGCAGAGCGCGCACCTCCGCCCGCGACGAAATTGCGCTACAGCAAACTAAACCACAAAGGCAGCGTGAGAAAACTCAGCGCCGTGGTCGCGGTGACGGCTGCCGCATACAGATTGGTGTCAAGACCGTAGCGATCGCAAATCACAATACCGAGCACCATGCTGGGCATGGCCGCCTCCAGCACCACACCGGACAGCGTGTCGCCGGACAAGCCAAACAATTGCGCCGCCAGCCACACCCAG
>JANOOV010000326.1:0-3740 GCA_031421535.1 Gammaproteobacteria bacterium | reverse complement strand
CACCTGCAACGACGTTTGCTCAGCACCGTGACCGGGTTGGCGGCGGCGGTGAGTGCCGAGCAACTGGCCGGGATCGCACTCGACGCGCGCGAATCTACGGCGTACCACGAGGCGCTGCGCACGCGCTTTGCGGCGGCGGCGCAAATCGATTCCGATATTCAGAGCATCTATTTATTGCGCCTGACGGAGCAGCCGGGGCAGTTGCGGTTTTTTGTCGATTTTGTCAAGGACGGCGCGCTGGCGACGCCGGGCGACGCCTACGATGCGCGCGAGTTGCCGGTGTTGCTCAGCGGTTTCAATGGGCCTGTCGTCGAAGATGAACCGGTGCGTGACGAATTCGGCTTGACCTTGTCGGGCTATGCGCCGGTGCGCGATGCGAGCGGCAAGGGCATCGCGCTGGTCGGCGCCGACGTGCAGGCGTCGCGTATTGAAGTGATCAAGCGCGACGTGATGTGGGTCACTTTGGGCGTGTTTGGAATTGCGGCTATTTTGCTGGGTGTGATTTCACTGGTCGTTGCGCGCAGCGTGCGCGACCCGTTGACGCGCATCATCGACGCGGCGGCGGCGGTCGCGCGCGGTGAACTTACCACGCGCCTGAGCCTCACGCGTCGCGATGAATTCGGGCTGATGGGCGGGCACTTCGATAAAATGGCCGAGGGTCTGCAGGATCGCGAATTCATCCGCGCCACCTTTGGGCGCTACGTCAGTGAAGACGTCGCGCGCGAGCTGCTCGAAAACCGCGCGAGCGTCGCGCCCGGTGCCGCAGAGCGCGAGGTGACGATTTTGTTCAGCGACTTGTCACGCTACTCGACCATCTGCGAACATCTGCCGCCGGTGCAATTGCTGAACATGCTCAACCAGTATCTGGGCGCGATGAATGTGCTGATCGACGCGCATCACGGCTGCGTCATCGAATTTATCGGCGACGCCATCCTCGCGGTCTTCGGCGCACCGTATTATCGCGAGGATCATCCGCAACAGGCGTTGCGCTGTGCGTTGGCGATGCGTGAACGTCTGGTGCAACTGAATGGGGAGTGGCAGGCCAGCGGGCTTGCGCAGTGCTGGACACAAAGCGGCATCGAGCAACTCAAGGCACGCATCGGCGTGCATACCGGGCGGGTGGTGGCGGGTAGTCTGGGGGGCGAAACGCGCATGAAATACGCGGTGATCGGCGACGCCGTGAATGTCGCGTCGCGTCTGGAAACGCTGAACAAGGAATTGGGTACCGATTTACTCATCAGCGCGCAAGTGTATTGCCGACTCCCTGCCGAGCTTTCGAGCCGCATGCGCGAGCGCGGCGCCTTCCGCGTGAAAGGGCGAGCACAGGAAGTATCGGTTTATGCGCCTTCTTAAAAAGGTTTAACTCCGGTGTGCGTGCAGCGCTTCTATTCAACTCCCACCATTTAAAATTAATTGCTTTCTTTAAGGAGATTCCCATGACCGAAGTCCGTCACAGTAAATTGTTGTTCGCGTATCTGCTGTTCAGCGCGCTGGCCTGCGGCGCAGCAGTGATGGTGATCGAGGTCTTGGGTTCGCGGGTGGTCGGGCCGTTTTTCGGCGTGAGCCTGTTTGTGTGGACTTCCTTGATCAGCGTCGCCTTGATTTCACTGGCGCTGGGTTACTGGGTCGGCGGCGTGATGGCCGACCGGCGCGGGCACAGTTCCGATCTGTACGCGCTGATTGCCGCCGCCGGGGTGTGCGTGTTGCTCATCCCCTGGCTGAAAGCGCCGGTGCTGGAAGCAGCTCTGCCATTGGGTTTGCGCACCGGTGCCTTCGCAAGCTCGCTGATTTTATTTGGCCCGGCCTTGCTGTTGCTGGGTTGCGTGTCGCCGTATCTGGTTAAAATCGCTGCACGCACCGTCGATAATATTGGCCGCACCGTCGGTGGTTTGTATGCCTTGTCCACCATCGGTAGCGTCGCTGGCACCACACTCACAGGATTTTTCCTGATCGCGCATCTGGGCGTAAATCAGGCGTTTTATGCGGTCGGCATCACCTTGCTGCTGATTGCGGCGGTGTATTTTTTGGCATTGCGGCGCCTGGTCATTCCCACTGCTGCCGTGGTGTTGTGCATCGCCTTGGCCCCGCAGTGGATCGTGCCGCCCGCGCTGAGCATGCCCAATGCGCAGGTGACGGAGGTGTTCTCGGGAGATACGTTTTACGGTGCGGTCAAAGTGATCGACATCGACTACGGCGACGCGGTGGATCGTGAGCTGTTCATCGACGGTTTGCGGCAAGGCGGGCAGGATAGGAGCAGTGGCCTGTCGGTGCATCCTTACTCGTACCTGATGCAGTATCTGCCGTACCGGCTGCAACCCAACGGCCGCGATTGTCTGGTGGTCGGTTTGGGCGCGGGGTTTATTGCCGCCGGGTATAGCGCGCGCGGCATCCGCACCGACGCGGTGGATATCGACCCGCTGATTCCGCGACTGGCGCGCGACTACTTTGGTTTTACCACCAGCGGCGACGTGGTGGTGGCGGATGCCCGCCATTTTCTGCTGACCACGCCGCGCAGGTACGACTACATCATCCTCGACGCTTACAGCGGCGATCTGATCCCGCACCATCTGGTCAGCCGCGAAATGTTTACCTTGATCGCGCAACGTCTGCGTCCGGGCGGCGTGCTCGGCATGAACCTGATCGGCAGTGTCGGCGAGCAACGGCACATGACCAGTTCGGTGGTGCGCACCTTGCGCAGTGTGTTTGAACACGTCGATATTTATCCCGCATTCGATGTGACCGCGATGCAAGGTATCGGCAACCTGCAAATCGTCGCCTACGCCGGTGCCCGCACCCTGTTGCCGCTGGGTGAGGTTCCAGGGCTTGTCATTCATCCGCGCATCAATGCCAGGGTGCGTAGTTTTATGCGCCAGAGCTATCCGTTTCCGGTGGATGCCGATGCGCTGGTGCTGACCGACGACTATAACCCGATAGATTTTTTCGACGCGGGTCTGCGCGAGACGGTGCGCGGCTGGATTTTGCAGAACACCGCGCGCGGTTTGTTAACCGGATGAGCGACACGCACGCGTTGCTGCGGCTGCTCGCCGACGGCCGGTTTCATTCCGGCGTGGCGTTGGGCGATGCTTTGGGTGTGACGCGCGCGACGGTGTGGAACGATCTGCAAAAGCTTAAAAACATGGGCGTTGACGCCTATGCGGTGGCGGGCAAAGGTTATCGCCTGCCGGTGCCGTTAGAGTTGCTTGCGGCGGATGAAATTATTGCCACGCTGGCGCCGTCGGCGCGGGCGGCCTTGAAGCGCCTCGACGTTCATCTGGAGCTGCCTTCGACCAACGCCTATCTGGTGGAGCACGCGCAGCGCGGCGCGCCCGCAGGGTGGGCCTGTCTGGCCGAGCGCCAGAGCGCCGGTCGCGGGCGGCGCGGTCGCAGCTGGGTGTCACCGTTGGGCGGCAACATTTATTTGTCGGTGCTGTGGCGCTTTAACTCCGGCGCCGCCGTGGTCGGCGGTTTGAGTCTCGCACTGGGTGTCGCGGTCGCCGAAGCGTTGCACGCCGCTGCGGTGCCGGGTGTTGGCTTGAAGTGGCCCAACGATGTGGTCTGGCAGAGCAGGAAGCTGGCGGGCGTGTTGGTGGAAATGGCGGGTGAATCTTCCGGGCCGTGTTATGTCGTTGCGGGCATCGGTGTCAACGTCGCGATGGCGGCCGATGCAGCGCGCGCCATCGACCAGCCGTGGGTTGATATGGTTTCGATTACCGGTGTGATGCCCGCGCGTAATCATCTGG
>JANOOV010000325.1:0-7155 GCA_031421535.1 Gammaproteobacteria bacterium | reverse complement strand
CAAGACGGCTGCGGCGGCCGGGAACACCGGCGGCCTCGGGGCCGGGTTTCGATATTTCTTGCGCACGGGCCGACGCACGCGCCAGATTCGCACGTGCTTCGGAATGGTCGGCGCGTAAATCGAGACTGCCTGAATACGCCGCGACGGCGGCCGGATAATTTTTTGCGTGGAAGTAGCTGTTGCCAAGATTAAACAAGGCATCGGCGCGTTGCGTGTCGTCGCGCGCATTGAGCAACGCGGCGCTGAATTGCTCCACGGCTTCGGCGTAACGTTGTCGTCGATAGGCGGCGGCGCCCTCCCCCATACGCGCGTCGTAGCCCCGCTGTTCGCGGTAGAGAATTTGTGCGAGTGAATAGTTTTTGTCGCGATACGCCGCGTAGGCTTCAGCGGAATCGGCAGCCCGTGCCGGAGACGTATAACTTGCAGAAAACACCACGGCGATGCCCAGCACCACCAAAGCGCGCGGCACTAGGTTCAACCCGCGACCGGCTGCCATCGGCAGCACCAACAACAGTAGCGCCAGTACCAGACAATAAGGATACAACTCCAGCCACGCGTGCACTTCAGTCGGCGCAAGCGCTGCACCGGGCAGCGTGAGCAAACCCTGCTCGTATATGGCCTGCCCATCGGCGTCGCCGTCGCGGACATATTCCACTGTGCCGCCGGTCGGCCCGGCAAGCTGCCGCAGCGCGCTTTCATCCGGGCGGCTCACTTCCGACCCGGCGACGGCAAGCGCAGCGCCCACACGACTCGCCGTGATCAATACATATAATGTCACGCCATGACTCTTCAATGTTTCTGCCGCCTTACTCACGGCAACACCGCGCGCGCCGGTAAACATATCGGACTCGCCATCGGTGACTAGTAACACGGCGCGGGTTTTCGCCGCCTGCGGCAAATTCTGGTCGGCGAGCGCAAGCGCGGCGGCGAGATTCGAGCCCGGCACGGTAAACAGCCCGGGGTCGACAAGGTCGAGATAATGTGCGAACGCGGCATAGTCGCGGGTCGGCGGCGCGAGTAACCCGGCGGTTCCGGCAAACGCAATCAATCCGATCCGTTCACCGCGCAGCCGGTGCAGGAGGTCGGTGATTTCCAGTTTTGCGCGCTGCAAACGTTGCGGCGAAATATCGGTCGCCTGCATGGACGCGGAAACGTCCAGCACCAGCATCATGTCAATAGCGTGCTCGCGGGTTAGCGCACCGTCGGGCAGCGCTATCGAAAGCGGCAAGCGCGGCCCGGCCGCGGCGCAGGCCAACGCGATCCAGGCCAGAATTGTCAACATACGGGACCCGCGTGGCACGGGTTGATGTACATTGCCGACCATTGCCCACGGCCGGAGGTGGCTTTCCGCATAATCCAAAACCTGCGCATGCTGGAATTTTTCCAGCGCTGCAAACACCAGCGGTTGCAACGCCAGCAACAGCCACCACGGATTACGCCATTCGAGTTGTGCGAAATCGTTCAGATTGATCACGTGCTCCTCCAGGATTGCAGCACGCGCCGCATCGTCAGCAGCGCCACCGCCAGCAGCAACGGCAGCAGATACCACTGCGTCACGGCGCGGCGTGTCGCGGGAGGTACGATACTTTTTTCCAGTGCGCCGATATCGCGAATGACCGCGTTCAACGCGCTGGAATTTCCGGCAACGTAGTAACGCCCGTGGGTGAGCGCCGCGATGTCGCGCAAGCCGGGTTCGGTGATTTCAGCGCCTGCGGTTGCGCTGCTCACTTCCGTCGCAGCGCCGCCGATTTGCACGCCGTACACCGGCACGGACATGCGGCGCGCCAGCTCCACCGCTTCCGCCGGGCGCAGCTCACCGGCGGTATTGTCGCCGTCGGTGACCAGGATCAACGCCGGACGTGCGCGCCCTTGCAGCTTGACTTGTTTGAGCGCCAGGCCCAGTGCGTCGCCAATTGCGGTGTTGTCCCCGGCGATGCCCGCCCGGATACGCTTGAGCGACGCGTCGATCAACTCATGGTCGAAGGTCGGCGGCACCAAGGTACTTGCATTGCTGCCGAACACCACCACCCCAAAGCGATCTTCGGGCCGCTGCTCGACAAATTTCTGCATGATGCCTTTGAGCACCGTCAAGCGCTCGACTGCTTGACCGTCGAGTTCAAAATCACGAATGCTCATGGTCACCGAGGTATCCAGCAGCAACACGATATCGCGACCCTGCGGTGCTTCCGGAAGCAGGTCGCCGTGGGTCTGCGGCTGCGCGAGCGCCACACATAATAATAACGTCGCGACATGGCTCCACCACACGCTATGACGGGCGCGCTGTGAGTCGGTCGTGGCAACCAGCGCCGCTCCAAGGCGCGGGTGTGCAAGGGTGATCGCGTTTGCTCCAGGCGTATTGGCGTACGCGCCGCGCTGCCGCGTGACTGCCAGGTAACCCAGAAATGCGGGGATCAACAGCAGCCAATAAGGCGCCTGAAACGTGAACATCAGCGCGACCGCCGTGCCCAGTACGCAGCCTCGCGCAACAAGGCCGCAACGTGCTGCGGATCGAGTTCCCTGCCCGGTTGATAGCGCAACGTGTCGAGTTGCCCGACGAAGCTGCTCCAACCATCACGCGGGGTGTCGTTACGCGCCGCAACCGGCCGGGCCGTGCACACGCGATTGGTTTGCAAACAGCGCTGCAATTCTGCGGCAATGGCGTAAGCCAGCGTACGTGAAGTCGCGCGTCCCGCAGCGAAGTCACGCTGCAAGCGCCGCAGCTGCCGGAGCGTGCGCAGCCGATTTTTATTTTTCAACCACCAACGCAGGCCGACCCATACGCTGCTAACCAGCAGCATGGCTGTCGCAATCAATAGTGATTGATGCGATCCCTGAGCTGCCGCCTGCACGGGCTCGACAATATCGAACAGCTCGTTCATGCGGATTTCTTCAGAAAAATTTCGTTGGTCATGCACAAGTGATGCGCGATGCCCGCGCGCACCAACAGCGCGCGTTGTGTCTGGTGCAGCGCGGTTGCTTCGGTGTTGAAGGCCGCGCGGACGATGGCGTTGTGTGCGTCCAGTCGGCCGGTTTCACCCGAGATCATGTCCGCGAACCGGCGCAGGCCAACGTCCGGTAATGCGCATTCCGCCGGGTCCAGTACTTGATAGGCACTGACTTGATGACGCGCGGCAAGTCGCGCCAGCCCGGGAAAATCTGCGGCGCTGAATTGGCGCAAATCGCTGATGAACACCACGCGTGTGCCGCGCGGGAGTTGCGCGTCCAGCTCATGCAGCAATTGCGCAAGCGGTGCCGCATGCGCGGCGACGGCAGCAAGCGGCGGACACGGCGCGATTGCAGCCTGTATTAATTGCAGCACGCCCGCCTCGCCGCCACGACTTGGCAAGGTGGTTCCGTGCGGTTGCCACAACGTGGCGCCGATAGCGAGGTGCTGGCGTGCGCTGACAAACGCCAGCATGGCGGCAATACGCGCGGCCTGGGTGACTTTGAGCTGGGTGCGCGTACCGAAGCGCATGCTGGCGCTGCGATCCAGCACCAGATGCAATTGCGGCTGGTGCTCCTCGCGAAACGTTTTTAGATAAGCTTTGCCGGTGCGCGCGGTAGTGCGCCAGTCCATGCGACGAATATCGTCGCCGGACTGGTAAGGCCGCGCCTCCTCGAAGTCAAGACCAGCTCCCGGCGTGCCGGAACGAAACTCGCCACTCTGCGGGTGTTGCACGTCACCCGCATGCGGCCACGCCGACGGCAGCGCTTGCGCGGTGCGCAGAATTTCAGCAAGTTCGGCTTGGCTTAACAATGGTGCATTGAGTGCGGCGCTTTCAACGCGTTGCGGATTGCTACCGACAACACGACTAAGAGCCTCAACAACAGATTTGAACTTAGCAAAATGCAGCATTTTGTTTGGAACTCATTTCTGGTTCAAACATTAGTCGTGGAAACGAAGCATTCCTTCCCCCTGCAAGGGGGAAGGGGTACCTCATGTCGCAAGGTACGGGTCTTTGCAATTTTAGCGCGCAGACGCTCTTCACGGCACCGGCACAATATCCAGCAACTGCTTCAGCAGCGTATCGCGCGTGACGCCTTCGAGGCGTGCGTTGAATTTCATGATGATGCGGTGACGCAGGCAGTCCGGCACGACGTCGATGATGTCGTCCGGCGACACGTAATCGCGGCCCTGCAAATAAGCATGGGCGGCGGCGGCGCGCGCCACGGCCAGTGAGCCGCGCGGGCTGGCGCCGACTTCCACAAAGCGCACCAGATCGGGCAGCCATTGGGCCAGCGTGCGCGTCGCGGCGGTCACGCTCACGATGTAGCGTTCCAGCAGCGGATCGAGATGCACGCGCGCCACTTCAGCGCGCGCGGCCAGCACGGTGGCCACGTCAACCACCGGCGCCTCTGCTGCAACGCTGCCGCTCGCCAGACGGCGCCGGTCGCGTTGCAGGATTTCCAGTTCGTCGTCGGGCTCCGGATAGTCGAGCACGACGTGTAACAAAAAACGGTCAAGCTGCGCCTCCGGTAACGGATAGGTGCCCGCTTGTTCGAGCGGATTCTGCGTCGCCATCACCATGAACAACGCGGGCAACGCGCGGGTTTTTCCACCCACGGTGATCTGCTGTTCCTGCATCGCTTCGAGCAGCGCGGACTGCACTTTGGCGGGTGCGCGATTGATTTCATCGGCGAGAATGATTTCGTGAAACAACGGCCCGCTGACAAAACGGAAATCGCCTTGCTGCGGGTTGTAAATATCGGTGCCGGTTAAATCCCCCGGCAACAGGTCCGGCGTGAATTGAATGCGCTGGAATCCGGCATGCACTCCGGCGGCCAGCGCTTTCACCGCCGTGGTCTTGGCAAGACCCGGCACGCCCTCGACCAGCACATGCCCGCCGGTGAGCAGGCCGATGATCAGGCGATCCAGCAGATTGTGTTGCCCAACGATGACGCGTTGCAGGTAACCGCGCAGCGCAATGATATTGGGTTGATGCATCATGCGTCCTCCTTGCGCTCATCACCTTTGCTCCAGGTGCGGCGGTTGATGGTGTAGTCGCTGACCTGGCCGACAAAGGGCAGCGCTAACATGCCGGTCAGGCGGGCGACCTGCTTTGGATCGCGATAGCCGCGAATGCCGACGCTCATGTGTTCGTGCCCGGCGCGCGGCTGGGCGCGATAGGTGCCGAACAGGCGATCCCACCACGGCAGGCTGAAGCCGAAATTGCTGTTGGTTTCGTCGTCTTCCACCGAGTGATGCACGCGGTGCATGTCGGGCGTGACCACCAGCCAGCGCAGCACGCGATCCAGGCCGGCCGGTAACCGCACGTTGGAATGATTGAACATGGACGTGGCGTTGAGCAGCACTTCGAAGATCACCACCGCAACCAGCGGCGGACCGAGCACGGTGATGACGGCGAACTTGATCAGCATGGACAAGACAATTTCGAGCGGATGAAAACGTGCGCCGGTCGTGACATCAAAATCCAGATCGGCGTGATGCACGCGGTGCAGCCGCCACAGCGCAGGCACCGCATGCACCATCACGTGCTGAAGATAAATCGCACCGTCGAGAATGATCACGGACGCCAGCAGCGCCAGCCCGCCCGGTACCCGAAAATAATTGAACACCCCCCAGCCGTGCTGTTGCG
Source organism: Gammaproteobacteria bacterium (assembly GCA_031421535.1). Taxonomy (GTDB): domain Bacteria; phylum Pseudomonadota; class Gammaproteobacteria; order SG8-11; family SG8-11; genus UBA6921. The sequence continues at coordinate 1,558 of JANOOV010000325.1, read as the reverse complement.
CAAACAGCGCCATGCCCACGGCAGCGGCGGGAAACAGCAACCGTAACAGCACGGTGTTGAGCACCACAATCCCGAGGTTGGCGGTCCAGCGTTGTGTTCTGGACACAGTGAGCGGGCGGCGCGGCGCACGAATTTCCCATAGCGCCATGAGCGCGAACACGCCAATGAAAATGCTCAGACGAATGGCAGGCTCGTGGTCGGAAATGAAGTCAAGCATGGGGCATGAACCAGGCGCGTTGTTTGGAATTGCATCGTTATGGTTTAGGACCGTGTAAGCGTAACCCGTCCCCTGACGGCCGTATACCGTCGATGGGCAGTGATCAGAATTCATCAGAATTGCACACCGCCTTGCCCCGATTGCGCCCGCTGCATTGCATCGACACCCGTTTAACTAGTCGAACACCGGCGCACGCAGGACGCAGCTCTCGCCACGGACGGCGCGCTGGGCCAACCCTACGGGAAACTCAACATGACGATGCAACAGCAACAACTCAAACGCTTCATCCACTTCACACGTTCGCACGTTCCACTGGAGCGCGATGTCTTTACCTGGCTAGCCGCGTGTTTCGGTATCGGGCTTGCCATATCGTTGCTGCTCATCACGCTGGTGTTGCTGCTCGCAACGCCGGTGCGTGCCGACAGCTCGCCCGAAAACATTCAACACGGCACCTTGTTCATGACCGCAGCAGGGGCAAGCGAACGCCGGGAAACGCCGCTGCTGCACACCGACGTGGAATTCAAAATCACCGGCTTGATCGCGCGCGCCCACGTTACGCAAACCTTCCGCAATGACAGCGACCTCTGGATGGAAGGCGTATACGTGTTTCCGCTGCCGGAAAACGCGGCGGTCGATCATCTGCGCATGCAGGTCGGCACACGCCGCATCGAAGGCGTGATCCAGGAACGCGGCGCCGCCAAGCGCAACTACGAACAGGCCAGGCAGGCCGGAAAAAAAGCCGCTTTGGTGGAACAAGAGCGACCCAATCTATTCACCAACTCGGTGGCCAATATTGGTCCGCACGATAGCATTATTGTCGAGATCGAATACCAGCAGACCCTACGTTACGACCAAGGCAACTTTCATTTGCGCTTCCCGACCACCATCACGCCACGTTACATCCCCGGCGAAGAGCTGGCGGGGTGCGGCGATGACGAAGCGGCGGAACCGGTGGTTGTTGACCCCGTGCCCGATGCAGCGCGCATCACGCCACCGACGTTGCCTGAGAATATTAAAATCAACCCGATCACTTTGCGCATCGAACTTCTCGCCGGATTCCCGTTGCAGCGGATCGACAGCCCTTCGCATTCCATCGACGTGCAAACTCGCGATAGCACCCGCGTGAGCATCACCCTGGCCGATGGCGCAGTCGCCAGCGACCGCGATTTTGAATTGGTGTGGACGCCGCACATCGGCAGTGCCCCGCAAGCCGCCGTATTCACCGAACAACGCGACGACGGCAGGTATCACCTGCTGATGATTTTACCGCCGCCCGCAGGCGCGTCCAGCGTCACCCTGCCGCGCGAAACAATTTTCATCATCGACACCTCCGGTTCAATG